>CANQKL010000031.1 GCA_947624455.1 uncultured Clostridia bacterium | reverse complement strand
GGGCGAATTTTCTACACTAATACATTATTTTATTTTTCTCGGCTGATTACATAATGCTATAATTTGCCTTAAATTAAGGCTTTTAGCCCTTGGACGGTCTGCGCGACTTTTTTTACAGCCCTATTATTCAATGGTAAAAACTGTGCCGACGCGCTGCTGAGTGACCTTTCCATCCTCGCCAACGCTGAGATATAGGCCGCTGTTGCGGTTCTTGATTCTAAAGCCCGCCGCCGTTTCCTCAAGGGTAAAGAGCTGATTGGCGCTGCCGTAGTAATCGTAAGTTATAAGATCGGCTCCTATATCCGTGCTGCTGTCCAAAATATCCATAGCTAACCCGGTTTCGGTGTTGACTATTTTAACGACGCCGTTTTCTCCGGCGGGGCTGATCTTCCATATAGAACCGCTGGCGGCGGCTGTAACTGGAGCCACAGCTTCATCGGAGACGAGTTCCAGGCCGTTAGCCTTTATTTTTGCGGTCTTGACAGAGCTTTCTCCCACCTCGACAAATTTCCAGCCGTGGGGCGCGACGTCCTGCCCGGCCTTGTTATTGAATGGGCTTACGTAGAGCTGATATCTGGGCGCCATGAGCTGGAACAGGCCGTCCTTTTCGTAAACGGCGAATTTCTCGTCAATAGCCCAAGTGCCGCCGTACTGAACAATGTTTTTACCGCTGAGGGCGCTGTCGTCAAGCTGTAAAGGCTTGCCGCTGTTGTTGCTTATTATTTTTATCATGTTGCCGTACTTTTCAATACCGAAAATTTGTCCGGCGCCATAGTTGAAACGCTCGAGACTGACGGTAACATCGTTATCCATAGAGTTGCCTTCAACAGTGAAAGCCCGGTCTGTGGCGGGATCAACTATCTTATAAAGCTTGCCCTCGTCGAGACCGGAGTTATCGCTGTCGCCGCCAGCGGCCCGCGCCATGGCGGTAAGCTCGTCGATGTATTTTTCGTCCTCGGCATAATCGGCAAAATAGACATTGTCGGCTCTGTAAAGCAGGCCGCGGAAAATCTTGAGACGGTTGGGATATACCTTTTCCAGCTCGCTGAAAGTGTCCTTGCCAAGATTTGTCCAATAAGTGCGGCTGAACTCAGCCAGATCCTCAGTCTCGTTGCTGGAGCCGTAAGAGGAGATAGGGCAGGCGTCAAGCCGTTCGGCCAAAGACCAAACGTCGGGATCCTGAAGCATATTCTGTTCCAGAACATGACCCAACTCGTGAGAAAGGGTCTGAGATATCTGCTGGCGGCTGGGCTGCCAGGTCAGGCGGATCCAGATCTCGTTACCGCCGCCGTTATAGCTGTTGGCGGTATCTCCGCTTTTCCAGTAAAGTTTGTGTACGTGCTGACGCAGCGCGTAGGGAAAAACTCCTATAGCTTCGATAGATTTCGCGACCATAGGCGCGTCCTTGTCCTCCTCGTTGCTGATAAACTGGAATTTGTGTATCTGACCCTCAACGTCTCCTTCCATCTCTACATCGTAAACCCAGCAGGTTGTGCGGCTGCCGCGCCAGATATCATAATCGGGTACCTGCTCGGCCTTGACGATGGTGTATTTGGCGGGAGTTTCGTTCACCACGTCGCCAACCACCTGACCGGAGGCGGTATAGGTGAGAGCGGTAATGAGCATATCCTTTTGCGCTTGGGCGGAAAGCGTAAGATACTTGCCGCCGCACAGCAGAGTCTCGGCACTGCTGCGAACGCTGCGGCTCATATCCATCGCGCTGAAGAAGTAATTGTCAAAGGCCCGCCGCTGATCGTCGCTGAGAAGCGCGTAGCCGGGGGTGGAGGACACCTGGCGCATTAGGGATTCCTCAACGGGTAACAATGTCCACTGAGCTTCTTTGGCGTTCTTGTCTTGAATCTGCACAAGCTTGCCATCCCAATCCGCAAGGTAGGTGTCGGCATGGCTTGGTTTGATAGTATAAGCGTCGGCGCCAGCGACCCTTTCAAAGGTCATTTTTTGCTGCGCGTTGCCGTTGTAGCTGTACTGGATGAGCTGAACCCCGTCCTCTTTAAGCGCGTCAGGCACGTCAAGGCTGCGGCCGCTGTTTTTATTCACGGCGCAGTACATATCGCCGCCAATAGGGGATATGCGCCACAGGGTATTGTCGTCGGTCCTGTTTTCGTCTACTAACTCGGTAACTATCTTGTCCAGATTCTCCTTGCCCTTGTTTTCAACAGCTATCGCCCGACCTGTGGAAACGTTCTTTATTATGCTGTACGCGCTGTCAAATGGGTCGATAGCGGTTTGCTCCGTTTGAACTGCGGGCGAAGCGTCGGGAGTCTGGGCAAAGGTCGCCGGCGAGGCGCCCAGCAGCATTGCCGCGGCAAGGGCGGCCGACATAAATTTTTTCACTGTAATCTCTCCTTTAACATATATTGGATATATGCTTATTCTACCACTATATATTGGGTTTGTCAATGGAATTATAAAAAAATATTGTGAAAATGACAAGTAAATTTGAATTTAGTATTGACTTTTTTGGTAATTTATTATATAATATCTTTTGAAATTATTAACGGGAGGTAAATAAAATGAAAACAAAGAGACTCGTGGCTCTGTTGACAGCATTGGTAATGGCCATTACAGTCGTTCCATGTATAGTTTTTGCTGCCAGCGGGGACTTGCTGCCTGTTACAGACAGTTATACGGCCACTACCGGTGAAAAACACCGCGATCCGTATATAGTCAACAATCATTCCGACCGGCCCTATGCCTTTTCCTGGACAGATGGCACGGGCGGCGAAAGAGGTTACCGTATGGGTGTAGTTGCGTTTGACGCGTCCGGGTATGATAAGGCCGCGCTCAAAAAAGCCGAACTCACTATGACGGTATATCGTACCCAGAACCTGAATCAGAGCAATGTCAAGTCTCAGCTTCAGGTTTTTGCAATGGATCCCTCATTGGTGGACAATACAAACGCCACGAATCCTCCTACTCCAAAATCCTCAGAGGTAATAGGAGTTTTTGATTTGTCCTCCCTTCCCACGCAGAAGGATAGCGACGTAAATATGGAAGTAACGGCGGTTATGGACCTTGCCAAATATTTCTCGCTTTATCCCGAGACAAACACTGTCGCGCTTTTATTCGCCAACAGAGACGACATCTATAGTTCCAGCGCCGATAAAAGTCTGCACAATGGACTTATTGGCTTTTACGGCGTCAACGACAATGAAAAGGCTCCCAAGTTCAAGCCCCTTCTTACTGCCAGCGTTGATGTGGAACTCAAGGCCGGCGCGACCAGCCTCCTGAACACAAAGGTCAACGAACTCATCGTCGGTGAGAAGTTTACCCCTGACGAAAGCCTTGCTCCCGAGTCTGTCGTAGCTAACGGCAAGTACTATGTTCGTGAGGAGCTTCCCGAAATAGAGGTTGCCGTAGGCGCGAAGGCTACTGTTAAGTACGCACAGACCGATATTAAGGTGGACGCCATTACCGGCGGTATGGCTCCCGCTTTGCCAAATAAATTTAATGTGATCAAAGACAGCGCCATACAGTCCATGTCCGCCACATGGACGGGCAGCGCAGGTAAGTATACCGCGACCATTGACGGTAAAGCTTCTGTTACCGCCGATGTGATTTATCATGAAAACGAGTACACTCCCAACGCCTACTATTGCAGCGGCCACTCCGAAGGCGCTGACTTTGGCTGGAAAACCGATGTGGGCGAGGATTACGCCAGCGGAGTTATACTGTTTGAGGCTGATATAGCCACCGGCTCCGGCACTAACCGGCTCCTGTCATACGGCAATATTTCCTCCTCCACTTTTGACGGCGTAGGCCCTGTTGTACGCTATAGAAAAGCGAGCAATTTTGAATATTACGACGGCGGCTGGACAACCAGCACGGTTCCCTGCGACGCCAACAAGAATTATACAATTCAGACTATAGTTAATCTTGACAACCGTACTTACCGTATGTATGCGGTTGAGCAGGGCAAAACAAACGTAATGGAGATAACTAACGGCCCTGCAAAATTTAGAAATGCCAACTTGGATCACATCGACCGTTTCTTCTATCATGGCGACGACCTTGACAAGGGCGAGCAGGGCAACGGCAGCAACACCGTTGTTATGTTAGGCCACAGAGAGGTATGGCTCAGCGGCTTTGTGAATATAACTGTAAATTACAGCTGCGGCAACATTGAAATATCTCCTTCTAAAAAGGTAAGATGGGCCGTCGGCAAGACTTATATTGATTCTGACGCTCCAAAATATAAGGTCATCGGCAGCAAAATTTACGTCAGAAAAAATACCCAGAACAATCCTTCCATTACCAGCAATGTGGACGACACGCTTAACGTCGAGTATGACGAAGTCACTGTTGAAGAGATCGACGCCGAGGCTAATACGGTTGTGGGCCAATCCCTCGTAATGCCCTCATACGTCAGCGTCAAGTTCTCCAACGGGCAGTCCGTTCCCTTCCCGGTGAGATGGGACAGCGACGATAATGACGTCAGCAAGGAAGCTACATATACCGTTACCGGCGTTATTGACGAGCTGAATAGCCAGTCTGTAAGCTGCACCGTCAACGTAAAGGCTGTTGAGCCGGATGACGGCACGGAACTGAACAAGGTCGGCGTAGCTACCAATAACGGCGGCTGGAACTGGTACGTTGAACCCAGCGGCACTCACATCCAGCCTGGCGACGCTCTGGCGACTCGCTATGAAAGCGGCGATTACAGCACTGGCGGCTATGTTTTCAAGAATGACAAGACCTATATGGGCTGGGTCGAGGATTGCGGCGACATTGTCGTTGCCGAGTACGACCACAACACCGGCAATTATAAACGAGTAGTTATCCATGAAAAGCTGGAGAGCGACGACCATAACAATCCCGCGGTTGTTATTCTGCCCGACGGACGTATTATGGCGGTTTACTCCATGCATACCAATGAGCCGTATATGTATTTCCGCGTTTCCAAGTATCCCGAGGATATATCTGAGTGGAACGCCGAGCAGTACTACTATTGCTATACCAAGAATGATATGGAGGATAACCACGATTATAACGCCACCTATCCAACCGTATTCATGGTACATGACGACTGCGGCATCGAAGGCAACGACGTTATTTACATTGGCTGGAGAGGCGTTCACTGGAAGCCCACTATGGCCAAGTTCCCCATGCCTGATGAGGATGGCCAGTTCTTCACCGAGGGCGGGGAGAATGTTCCCGGCGTGGTCGAGCCTATAATGGGTCAGACTCAGATCGCCAATACCTCCTACACCAGTTTCGATGACGGCGGAAAAGCCGACGGTCAGCGTCGTCCCTACACCAAGTATGATTACGATTTTGATGAAAACAAGATCTATATCACCTTTACCGCCAACCATCCCGACAACGATATGCGCAACCATATCTATTATCTGTACCTTAACATTGAGGATCAGAACCTTTACACCGCTAAGGACAACCTGCTTCAGCCCCTTCCCTTTGAAAACCAGGCTATGTACAGGAGCAAGGGCGCCAACGGCACTACCGGTCAGTGGGGCGTGGCTACCGTCCTGCTTTACACCGTATACCCTGAGCTGGTAGTGTTCGACGCCAGTGAGCAGACCGGCGCCTCCTTTACCGAACCCAACGGCAATAATCACAACGAGCGCCGCGGTTGGACCTGGGATATTTCACACAATATGAAGGGCGAACCCTGCATCGTTTATGTTGACATAACCGCCACGGAACCAGGAGAGAACGGTTCCCTGCCCGATGAATATTTGTCCGAGGATGGCACCAATACCCGCAGTCACCACTATTACTGGTATGCCCGCTGGGACAGCGATTCTCAGCAGTGGGTCAAGACATATCTTTCTTACGGCGGCAAGTGGTTCCATCAGAACGCCACCCAGGAACGTTGCTACAGCGGCGGTCTTACCTTTGACCACAATTCCAAGGACGCCAATGTAATTTATCTGTCCCTTCCCACAGAGGGCAAATACGGCAATGTATTTGAGATATACCGCTGGGAGAGCGACGACCACGGCGCAACCTGGACTAAGCGTCAGGCCATAACCCAAGATTCGCCCGTTCCCAACGCAAGACCCAACGCTATCTATAATTACAAGATGAATGACGACGGCTCCAATGCCGGACCCAGGCTGCTTTGGATCAGCGGCGAGTACCGCTATTGGATGAACTATGAGTACAAGACCGGCGTCAAGACAGATTTCCCCGAAATCAAACCTCAGGACGATCCCGAAATGTTTGCCGACGCCGCCCTTAAGAGCGGCGGCAAGGAGATAACATCTCTGAGTACAGGCGTTAACAGCGTCACCGGTGAGTTTGTTGTTTCCAATATTTCCATAGACGCCGGTCAGGCTAAATTTGCCCTTGCTCACTATGATAAGAACAACAAGCTTATCGAGGTCATTAGCAAAGAAGCTGAGATACCCGCCCGCAGCGTTCCCAGAACCGGAGTTCCCGGCGCGGATAAGTATGAGAGGGAAAACAAACTCTCCCCCATGGGTGAGGCGCAGGTTGTGATCAATATCCCCTATGAGGCAAGATTTAACGAGGGCGACAAGATCAAGCTGTTCGCTTGGGATAATGGCGTTGAGCATCTCATGTCCTCGATCATCAGCATCCCCGTTGAGATCTCTACCTCTGGCAGCCGGTTCATGCTGGCTGAGGATTTCACCTACGAGGGCGAAAACAAGCTCATGCTTAATGATAGCGCCGATACATTTAATGGCTGGACTGGCAAAGCTTATAACAGCACCGGCGAAGTGGCTATGAACGATGGCTTCTATGCCGCGATCAACAAGACGGTTTTCGGCAACTCCGGCATCCACCTCTATCGCGTGGCCGGCAGCTCTAGCGGAGAGGGCATTATGGCTTCGCACAGCCTGCCTAACACCGATGGCAGAGATTACACTCTTGAGTTCTCCATGCGGTATATTAATGAGCAGTCTTGGAATAACACCGCTAACGCCGGTTTCACTCTGTCCCACGGCACGCCTACTAGGAGGGGCGATACGGATCATCCCAGCGCCATACAGTTCCGTCATATGTCCGCATGGGGCAATGAAAACGGCCGCGGCAATACGATCGGCAAAATCAACTCGGTTGCATTTGACGATTGGCAGGTCGATCAAAACGGCAATGTTACTAACCTTATCAATACAGCAACGTCTGCCTCCCTGTTTAGGAACGACGGCCTTAACGACCCCGACAGGTATGATAAAATAACATATCACAAAGGCGATGCCCGTTATGACAATGTGGATGAGGTCTACATTCATGATTATAACGACACCCTTATGGTTGGGTCTTTGTATCAGGTCAAGGTGAATGTACATCCCTCCATGAAAATAGCCGAGGTCTATGTATTTGACGGCTATCGCATGGTTGAAACAGTTATGCCCTTCAGCACAGCCGATAACGTTGACTGGGATAACGAACCCATTGACACTATAACCTTCTCTGTCGGAGCTGAAAAATGGGGTGAGATCTACATTGACAACTTCCGTATGTACCTTTCTCCCACTGGCAGCACTAAGCTCAAGTCCGTTAGAGTAGTTCCCAAGACCGGAACCGCAATGTCCATCGGCAGCGATTGGCATATGCTTCCAATAGGCGACGCCTATGTATTCTTTGCCGCTGACGGCGATGTCATTGATGTAAGCGGTCAAAGCCAGGTAGTCGGCCACGATGTTGGTACCTGGACTTACAACGGCGGCGACAATCAGAAGTTCTATCTTGAGGAAACCAACGGCGGCTATTACATCAGAGGCAAGCAGAGCAATCTCTATCTGAATGTGAACGCCAGCGGCGCTGTTACTATTCAGGAAAAGACCAACGCTACTGTATTTACTATCACTGAGACTGATGCGCCAGCCTCCGCGGCGGTCCTCGAGATCGTCGAAATGATTGAGGACGGTACTTTTGAGGCCACTATGGATGCAATTCTCAGCGATGAGGAATAAATTCTTATCCATATTGGTAATCTGGGGCGAACGGCTCACCGTTCGCCCCTAACCTTTCAAAGGGAGTGTCTGTTTTTTGAAAATATGCGTTTTTGGCGCTTCGTCGCCCACGATTGATCCCGCTTATACAAACGCTGTTGAGAGCATGGGCGAATTTTTGGCCCAGCGCGGCCATGAACTGGTATTCGGCGCCGGCGCAAACGGCCTTATGGGCGCGGTGGCGCGTGGGGCCCGTAGGGGAGGCGGCAGGATTACTGGCGTTATTCCGGAATTTTTCAAATATAACGATATTGAAAAAATCTATGACGACTGCGACGAACTGATATTTACTCAAACCATGCGGGAACGCAAAAGCATAATGGAGGATAAAGCCGAAGCATTTATTGTTGTGCCAGGCGGCATCGGAACGTATGAGGAACTCTATGAGGTGCTGACTCTCAGGCAACTGGGATGTATGGACAAAACTATAGTTCTCCTCAATTTCAACGGCTTTTACGACGAGATGTTGGCCGCTCTGGACGGAGCTATAAAAAAAGGCTTTGTCACGCCGCAGTGCCGCAGTCTTTTCATCTGCGTTGACGACTGGCGGCAGGCTGTGCTTCTCGCTGAAAAAGCCAGCTCTGTGCCGGAGGTGGAGCAGCTTAAAAGGGGATAGGAAGCCGCAGTGCGAAAATGCTCTCTTATCATTTTTTACCGCGCGAACGAATAAGAGATTGATATTATATAATAAAAGACTTTGTCGGTGCGCGGCGACGGAATGGAGAATATTATGCCAGATATTAAATATGAAATCGTTGAGGAGTTAGGGCGGCTTTCGGCTGAAAACGCCCGCGGCTGGAGAAAAGAGCTGAATTTGATAAGCTGGAACGGAGCCGCCCCCAAATACGACATAAGAGACTGGGCGCCAAATCACGAGAAAATGGGTAAGGGGATAACCCTTACCTATGACGAGCTGATGGTACTTAAAGCAATAATAAGCGAGATAGAATGAAAGGTCCGTTTAGCGGGCCTTTAAGAGATCTGACAAACCCTATGCGCGATGGGGAAAGCTCGAAAGGGAACCCCCTTTCGATAAAAAACATACAATCCCGGGGCGTGTACCCGGGATTGTATACTATAATCGGGGTAGAAATATCATTTTTATTACAATAAAAATGATATTTCGTAAGCGAAAGCGCCCGATGCGGAAGGGGTTCCCCCGACGAGAGCGCTGACAAAGGTCAGCGCTCTGAAAGGTCCGTTTACCGGGCCTTTTTTCAAATTTTTCTAAAAAATAAAGATTTAATGTTGCACAAAACAGAAAAATGTGGTATGATAAAAAGAGAGCTTATAGGAGGAATTGCCGTGAATGATATAGTAAATATACTTGGCGCGAATATACATATGGTCACAATGGAGGAAGCGGAAAAGCAAGCTATGGCCCTTATGGAAACCGATGAATGTAGCGTGCTTTATACGCCGAATTCCGAGATAATCTTGTATGCGTCAAACAATCCGGATTTTATGACCAAGCTCAATAGCGCCGACCTCACCATTGCCGACGGTATAGGCGTGGTTTATGCCGCAAAAATGCTCAATAAGCCCTTAAAGGAAAGGGTGGCGGGTTACGATCTTGTATGCCGTTTGTTCAAGGATATGGCCGCCCAAGGCAAGTCGGTCTATCTCTTTGGCAGCAAGCCCGGCGTGGCCGAGGAAGCGGCTAAGACGATTACCGCCAATAACCCTGGCATTGTTATCGCCGGAACCTCGGACGGATATTTTAAGGACGAGAACCCGATAATCGAGAAGATTAACGAGGCTAAGCCAGATCTGCTCATGGTTTGCCTGGGCTTCCCCAAGCAAGAGGAATGGATCTACAATAACCGCGGACGGCTCAATGCCCGGCTGGTCATAGGCGCGGGCGGCAGTCTTGACGTGCTGGCAGGCACGGTCATAAGAGCTCCCAAGTTCTTTTGTGACCACGGACTGGAATGGTTTTACCGCCTCATAAAGCAGCCATGGCGTTTTGTAAGGATGCTGGCTTTGCCCAAGTTTGCGATAAAGGTTTTCTTTAAGGGAAAAAGATATAAGAAAGGTTAAGTGAGATGGCCAAATTAATAGTAATCGAGGGTTTAGACGCCAGCGGAAAGGAGACGCAGACCGAGCTGCTGTGCCGCAGCCTCAGAGAAACGGGGAAAGAGGTAGAGAGGCTTTCCTTTCCGGACTATGACAGCCCGTCGTCTACATTGGTAAAGATGTACCTTGGCGGCCAGTTGGGAACTGATCCTGACTCGGTCAGCCCGTATGCCGCCGCACTGTTCTATGCCGCTGACCGCTATATTTCCTTCAAGACAAAATGGGAAAAACTTATGAACGAAGATGTATATATAGTGGCGGATAGATATGTTAGCTCAAATATCATTTATCAATCCGCCAAATTTGCTGATGAAAACGAAAGAAAAAAATTTATAAGCTGGCTGACGGATCTGGAATACGTCCGTCTTGGCCTGCCAAAGCCGGACGCTGTGCTGTTTCTCAACATGGAACCCGCCGCCGCCCGGAAGCTTATGGAGGGACGCAGGAACAAAATAACAGGAAAAGATGACAAGGATATCCATGAAAGGGATTCCGATTTTCTCAGCAGAGTATACGACAGTGCGCTCAGCGCCGCCTCGGTCTTGGGATGGATAGAGATTAAATGTTCTGAAAACGGCGTCCCAAGGGATATTGCGGATATTAGCGCTGATATTATGGATTGTGTCAGGAAAGGAATTATATGCTGAATTTCAGAAATATTACTGTCAAAGACAAGGCAATTTTTGATCGGTGCAAATCTGTCACAAACGCTTCGGAGGGTTCATTTACAACTCTCTATATTTGGGATGACTACTATAGAGCCAAGGTGGCCGAGGACGGGGACTTTTTTTATTACCAGTTCAACGTGCGGGAGCGGATACCGTCCTACTATTTTCCGCTTGGGCATGGGGACATAAACGCGGCGCTGGATCGACTCAAGGAATATTGCCCTTCCCATGGACATATTATGGCGTTCAGGCTGGTTAATGACGAGCAGTTGGAAAAGCTTAAGGTCTATAACGGAGCAAAATTTCTTGTAAACGAGGAAAGAGACTGCGAGGACTATGTTTACTCCTCCGACCAACTTATTTCTTTGGCGGGCAAAAAGCTCCACGCCAAGCGAAATCACATCAATTTTTTTCTTGAAAATTATAATTATTCCTATGAGGAGGTAACCCCGGAGGTCGCGATCAACGAGTGCGCTCCGCTGATGTATGAGCTTGTAGCCGAAAAGGATCACAATTTCAATCCTTTTGAGCTTTCAGCTATGAAGAAATTTTTTGAAAATTATTCGGCTTTAGGTGAAAAAGGCGCGGTAATAAGGGTGGAAGGAAAGATAGTTGCCATGAGCTTTGGCGAGGAACTTGGTCCGAATATGGCGCTCATACAACTGGAGCAGGCTCGGGAGGAATACCGTGGAGCATATCAGATGATAAACCGATTGTTCTGCGAAAAAGCCTGGAATCAATATGAATACATAAATAGGGAAGAGGATATGGGCATAGAGGGGCTTCGCCATGCGAAGGAGAGCTATCAGCCAGCCTTTCTGGTCAAAAAATACACAGTAATAGAAGTCGATGAATGAATTTAAATTGAAGGGATGATAAATATGGTATATCTGTTTCTTGCCGACGGCTTTGAGATCGTGGAAGCGATGGCGCCGTTGGATATGCTGCGGCGGGCCGGAGCCGAGGTGCAGACGGTTGGACTGTTCGGTAAAAAAGTGAAATGCTCGAAAAACGTCGAGGTGACGGCGGACATTACCATGGACGAAGTCGATATGACGAATTGCGAGATGATAATTTTGCCTGGCGGACTGCCTGGCGCGGAGCATCTGCGGGACAGCGAGGAGATAGGGGAGATTATCGACTACGCCGAGAGCAACAGTCTGTTTATTGCCGCTATCTGCGCCGCGCCTATGGTTATCGGGCGACGCGGCGTTCTTAGAGGGAAAAGGGCTACCTGCTTCCCGGGTTACGAGGCTGAACTGCTGGGCGCGGACTGCACTGGAGAGGGCGTCGTCAGGGACGGAAAGGTGATCACCGCTAAGGGAGCCGGACGTTCAATAGAATTTGGCCTTGCATTGGTCGAGGCTCTATATGGGAGCGCGAAGGCTCAGGAAATAAAGACAAAGATACAATGTTAGGCGATATAAGAAAAAGCGTCATTAATAAGAGAAAAATGTTCGCGTCGGACGCCGGGCGGTATGAGGGTGCGTCCAGAGCGGCGGTAAAAAATGCCGCAAAGCTTATAGGAGCCTTGGGAGTAAGGTCTGTCATGCTCTATCTACCCATTGGCGGAGAGGCGGATATCACTGGCATAATGGCCCTGCCGCTTAGCTTTTATATTCCGGTCACGGAGGGTGTGACTATTCGCCCCGCCCACTATACCGCAGATACTTCGCTGATACGGGGAGAGTTTGGAGTAAACGTTCCGGCGGAGCCGCAATTTGTGGATAAAGACCTTGTGGATCTTGTACTCGTTCCCGCCGTGGCGGTAGACAAAGAAAAAAACCGCATGGGATATGGTAAGGGGTGTTACGACCGCTTCTTAGCGGATATGGACTGCGTCAAAGCGGCTGTAGCTTTTGATTTTCAAATTGTGGAGAAGCTTGACCCCCTGCCGCACGACATTAAAATGGATTATATTATTACGGAAAGCGGTTACTTTTAAATGGATAAAGTGGAAAACGAAAGGGAATATCTCAATTCTCTGCTGCCAAAAAGGAGTCCTTTTCTTGAGGAGCTGCGTAAAAGGTCGGCAATGACCGAAAGCTATGCTCCCATTGTTACCAGGGACACAGAGCAGCTTTTGGTGACTCTGCTGGCCCTGAAAAAACCCCGTCGGGTGCTTGAGGTAGGCACGGCGGTAGGTTACAGCGCCATTCTCATGGCTGACAATTTACCAAAGGACAGCGAAATAATCACTGTTGAACGCTATAAAAAGCACGCCGAAATAGCCATCGACAACATATTTCAGGTAGGATATGAGGAGAGGATAAAGGTGGTCGAGGGCGAAGCGGCGGAAATACTGACCTGGCTCGACGGCGGCTTCGACTTCATTTTTTTGGACGCGGCAAAGGCTCAGTATATAGAGTTTCTGCCCGAGCTGCTCAGGCTGCTTGTTTCAGGCGGTATACTGCTTTCGGACAATGTCCTCTTTCACGGCATGACCGGGGACGACGGCAATGTTATTCGCCGCAAAATAACTATCGTAAAA
>CANQKL010000030.1 GCA_947624455.1 uncultured Clostridia bacterium | reverse complement strand
GCGCGAGCTGATTTTCGTTTGTTCTGCACGATTTTTTTGAACAGCCCCCGTGCCTCCAGATTACATAGTGAGTTTTTACTCTTGCATTTTATATCTTTTTGATGTATACTTATTTGTAGAAAGGAGCGATATCATGAAAAAAGTTCTTATTACCGCACTGGCGGCATTCAGCATGACCGCGGCGGCGGCCAGCGCGGAGGTTTCCGTCCACGACCCGTCGATCATCAAGTCTAACGGCACATATTACATTTTTGGCACTCACATCACCGCAGCAAAATCCACTGATCTTATAAATTGGACAGAGTTTACAAACGGCTATACCCCAAAGGGAAATATCCTCTTCGGAGATTTGTCTGAAAATCTGGCCGGTTCCTTCGCCTGGGCCGGAGAAGATGACAGCGATTGCAAAGGCGGCTATGCGGTCTGGGCGCCGGACGTTTATTACAACGAAAATTATCTTAACTCCGACGGCTCCAAGGGAGCTTATCTCATGTATTACAGCGCTTCCTCAACTTACATACGCTCCTGTATCGGCCTTGCCGTAAGCAAGGATATCGAGGGCCCGTACACCTATGTGGACACGCTCGTATATTCCGGCTTCACTCAGAATGACGCCTGGGATGCCGACAGCAAGGTCAATAAAAATTACCGCAACACCAACCTTGCTCGTCTTATCAGCGAGGGAAAGGTCAGCGGGTACAGTACAAACTGGGGCGTTGGTACAAGCTTCAACAACAGCTACGCCCCAAACTGCATTGATCCTTGTATATACGATACGCCAGACGGCAAAATTTGGATGGTATACGGCTCCTGGTCCGGAGGAATCTTTGCTTTGGAAATAGACCCTTCTACCGGGCTGGCGATATATCCTGGCGTTGACGGCTCAACCGCTGGCGGCAACCCCATTGACCGTTATTTCGGCGTCCGGCTGGCCGGAGGAAACGCACTCAGCGGCGAGGGACCATTCATATATTACGATGGGGAGGCTGGCTATTACTACCTCCTCGATACATATGAATGGCTGGGCGAGGACGGCGGCTACCACATCCGCGCGTTCCGCAGTAAAAACCCTGACGGGCCTTTTGTGGATCCCATGGGCCATAACGCCCTTTACGCCAACCACTCCCTGGACTATCAGGGACTTAAGCTTTTCGGCAACTACCGCTTTGACGAAATGACCCCCGCCTATAAATCCGGCGGACATTGCTCTGCTCTCATAGATGACGACGGCAGACGCTACCTCTTTTATCATACCCGTTTTTCTGAACGCGGAGGCTATTTTGAAGCTCGCGTTCACGAGATGTTCGTAAACAGCCAGGGCTGGCCAGTAGTGGCTCCCTATCGTTACGCTGGCGACAACGATATAGACAGCGTAGAAATGAAGGATATCGCGGGCGTCTACCAATTCATAGACCACGGCAGCGCCACCAACATTGGGAGCGGATATAAGGGCGCGACAAGCCTATACATCGGTGCTGACGGTACCGTAACCGGCGCGGCAAAAGGCGAATGTGTCCTCAAGGGCGGAAAAGAAGCCGTTCTTAATCTTGACATCGGGAATTTTTCAGGCGTGTTCCACCGTCAGAAAAATGAAAACGGCGAAC
The DNA here is from genome assembly GCA_947624455.1 of uncultured Clostridia bacterium. Lineage (GTDB taxonomy): Bacteria > Bacillota > Clostridia > UMGS1883 > UMGS1883 > JAFLUQ01. The sequence continues at coordinate 11,920 of CANQKL010000030.1, read as the reverse complement.
TTGTGCTGACCTTCACAGGGGCGGGAACCGACAACAACGGTTCTGTTTGGGCTGTAAAGAGCAATGAAGCTGCATCTCTCCCCCTTCCTGTTCAAACTGTGAGCTTCGAGGACGGCCTGGACGGTGCGGTGACAGTAGCGCGTCCCGGGAACGCCTCCGAAGTGAACCCAACCGAAGTCAAGAAGGTCTTGAGCTATGAAAAAGGCATTACAGGCAAGGCTCTGAGAATGGACGGCGCATACGGTTTGAAGCTGCCGGAGCTGGGCCCTAAAAAAAGCTACGCCGTCAGTCTTTGGATAAAGCCTGACAGTCTCAGTCAATTTGGTCCGATAGTGGCCGCTTCGCCTGATTTTGTGTCCGGCGTTTGGCTGAATATGACCACTGTTGACCCCGGCAATATTTCCCGAATCTGGTCTCGGCGCGCCGACCTGGATATCTGGCCATGGGAGGACAAAGCGGGCGTTTTTACCATAGGCCAGTGGCAGCACCTGATAATCAGCGTTGACGGCGAAAAAAACGGCAGCGCGCCGAATACCGTCCGCGGCTCGTTATATATCGACGGCGCAAGAGTATCACAGGGCGACGTCGCGGCGGGCATACTTGAAAACGGCGGCAGTATTTATATTGGCGCGAACGCCTGGGACGCCTATTTTAAAGGTCTCGTGTCGGATATAAGGGTATATGACGTTCCTCTAACTATGGCCGAAGCGAGAGAGATCTATGAGGACAGTCGGCCTCTCTCCATAAATTCAGCCTCAAGCGGCGACAACATTCTTGTACGGGTAAACGGGAAACTCCCTACAAAGGCCCGACTGGGACTGATAGCTTACAAGTCGGGCAGTCTGTTAAACGTACAGACCTCTGAGGTATTTGAACGCGAAAAGTGGTTCCATCTGCCTTTAGCCGAAGCGGATCGGTTCAAGATAGTGCTTTGGGACGGCCTTGAAAGTATGGAACCGTTGACAAAACCCATTATGGTCGAAAACAAATAAACTATATGAGACAGAAAAGACCACCGGATGGTGGTCTTTTCTCAGTTTATGTTATTCAATTACGTTATTCGGGCTTCTTCACCTGGATAGTAACAGGGATTTCGGTGCGATTGCCAACAAAATCCTCAACATAGATCACTACGGGATACTCGCCTTCGGTTGTCACGTCAAGCTGAGTCACGTCGGCGGTCACACGGTTCTTTATGTCGATACCGTTCACGTCCTCGGCTTTTTCAACATAGTCATTGCCCCATTTGATCTCCTCTGTCAGGGCATTGAGGTTGATAGCCTTCATCTCTCCGTCAATAAGCTCAAGGGTAGGCGGCACGGTGTTCTCTTTATCGTAAATGTAAACAGTGTACTTGGACTCGCGAACATTTCCGGCCTTGTCGGTGACCTTTACCACCAGAGCGTCGGTGTACTCGCCCACCGTGTTATAGTCAACGGCGCTGTCGTCCACAACAAAGCGTCCCTTCTCAAAGGGTACTTCTTCAGGTTCAACGCCCAGCTTATCAGCCTCATCCTCGGCAAGCTCAATGTCAGCCTTTCCACGAAGCACGATCTCGCCGTCCTCGACCTTCATCTCATAGTCGCCGTCAACATTATCGCTGGCCGTAAAGTAATCCAGCCAATTTATCTTTTTGGGATTAGTTTTTTCGGCAAATACCAGGCTGCTGCCATCCACCTGGCCGATGCCGGGGATAACGTCATCCACTACTTCGCCGGAATTGAGAGCCTTGGATATGCTCTCGATCTTATTGTAAGGCCCACTCCTGTGAGCCACTACATTGATGCTGTAGTCAGGCGCGCCGCCAACGCCCCATACGCTGTTGCCGAAGGTGTTATAGGCGAAATCCCAGAATACCTCGATAGATTCGCCGAACTCGTTTTCAGGTATACTGCCAAGCTGCTTATAGATCCTGAGATTCGCATCGCCTATCTCGGGATGGAAAATATCTATACCATCCTCTACCGCCTTGCTGACCGCCGCCTCGCTAATATACTCCTCAACGCTGTCCACACCCGCGAGGTGCTTGTAGAACTCGCTGCGGTACATACAGTAAGCCTCAATGGCCAAGCGGCTCTCTTCCTGATCAAAGCCCTTGAGCAAACCTACGCTGTCCGCCACAGAGCTGTATATTTGATAGCGTCCGCGTTTTTCGGGATCATTGTAGTCCTCATAGGGGTCCTTGATGCCGGTGATATCGTCAGGCCGCGGGAAAGGAATGACGCCCATGGATTCGCCCCTCTCAGCCAGGGCGCTGCCTGCGCCAGACATGGTCCAGCGCGCTATGTTATTGAATACCGACTCACCGGCACGGAAAGCGTCGGTGGGGGCCATATAACCGGCGGTACTTGTAGTGGGACCAGCGGCAAGAACGTTGACCAGCCCGTTGCGGATAAGGCGGGTCAGATACATAGCCGCGTCTATACCCTCGGGAGAATCAAAGCTCATCTGATTTCCGTCATAGAGGCAAGCGCCGTTGGAATGGAAAGCAAATAGCAGAGTATAGGTGTAATTTGTGTGGAATGGATAGATATCGTGTCCATTGTCGGCCTTTTTTCCGGTGAAATAGGTCTTGACCTTGGACAGATAATCCTCAAAGGTACTCCAAGTCCAATCGCCGCGCTCATAAAGAGTGGCGGGATAAAGGGTAACGCCATTTTCCTTAAGGGAGGGTACCTGTTCGATATATGTAGCGTTATATACCAGAGGCCAGTTGTTCATATACAGGAAATCCCGGTTCATAAGGTAGTATGCACCAAAGCACTTGTCCAACAGCACCCACTCATAGTCGGGGTTAGAGCTGAATATATCAACGTAGGGATCCAGCTTCTGGAGTACATTCTGGGAAAGCAAGGTTCCCTGAGAACCGTTAGCCATGATCGGTATATGGCAGATCGGGTCACCGGCAAGAACCGTCTGAAGCACGCAGCGCTTGATATCCGACGGATAGGACACCCACTTGATATCCACCCCAAGCTTTTCCTTCACAACGTCAAGGGCTGCTATGGCGGCGCGGCGGTTATCCTCGCTCATGCCGGACTCTCCGGTTATTTCGTCTACCCAGTACGGGTCATCCTCCGGCTGATAGTGGTGACCGATGAGGATAGTGTCAACCTTAGCCGCTTTGTTATTTACGCTCACTGAGCCGCACCCGGCCATGGTTACAGCCAAAAGGGCCGCGCTAAGCCCGGCGACGGTTATTTTTCTCAAATTCAACTTCATTATTTCTCCCCCTTTTTTATACGGTACATATATACTGCGCTTAGACATACATATTTTCAAGTCTATTATACTATACCATAAGAGGTTTGTCAATACTCCCCATAAACAAAAATAGGAATCCCCTTTTGTGAATTCCTACTAATTTTTTTGTTTTTTTATCTCAAACTGTAACAGCCCAGCATATCACAACGGTTCATGTCCTGCCTAACGACTTCGGCAAGGCTTATGCCCAAAGCATTACACAAAGACGTCAAGTAAAAAAGCAGCTCGCCCATTTCGGTCTTTACAGTGTTTTCACAGTCAACGCAGAGTTCTCCCTCCAGTTGTACCGTACCGGTGCGCGGAGGATTTTTGTGGCCGTAAATTTTTATGCAGCCACAGGACGTGACCGCCTTGACCACGCTCCTGGCCACCCGCGCGTTTGCGCACTGCTGCTTTGAGATTATATCCAGCACGCTGCGATTGCGGGCTATGACTTCGGATACCCGTTTTTGGTATTCTGTGAGCAGATCCGATTCCATGACTATCCTCTCCTTATATTCCAATTATAAGCTTTTCAGGTCAGTTTGTCAATGAGAGAGATTGTCGAAAAAATTTATGAAAAAGCCCCGCTTTTTCCATGCCCAAAGATATCCGGGCGAAAAAAGCAGAGCTTTTCACAAAAGCTTTTCGCTTTATTTTTCTTTTTTTATCCTTATGACTGTCAGCGACTGGGCGGGGAAGTCCATAGTTAAACCGCCGCGGGAGGCGCTGAACTCCGTTTCAACGGGCGCGGACTCGCTTTCAAAGCTGTTTTCGTCCTCCAGCTTGCCGGAAAGCGTCCAGACCTTTCCCTTCCAGGCCCCGCCGCCAAGCTCAAGCCTGGCCCGGAATTTTCTGGGGTTGATATTAACGGCTTTCACTACCACCTCGCCGGTGGATTTTATCTTTCCGGCGGTAACATAGAGGTCACGTATCTCGGGTATCTTATCCTCGCACTGATTTACAACTATTCCGTCTATAAGGGTGGTTATCTTCCTGCCCTTGATTTTCAGGCACAGGTCATATTCCCGACCGCCCTCAAGGGTAAACAGCGACTGATCCAGACAAGTACCCCTGCCGTCTACAACGCTGGTTATCATGCAGTCCTGATTTTGCCAGCCGCCCAAATCCCAGCATATGCGATTCTCTTGATCCTTCATGCCGAAATTGAGCTGAATACCGCGGTTCCAGCCGCCGCCCGTCTTTGTGAATTTAAAACAGAACTCGCAGTCCGGAAGATTGATCTCGCTGAGAACGCGCCTTGTGTCGGCCGAAATATCAATATCGCCAAAGGATACTGTGTCGCCGTTGTCCAAATTAATTATTCTGGCGTCAGTTATTCTGCCCTCTGCGCCGCAGCTGCCGATCTCAAGCTTGCCAAGGATAGGCATAACTATGGGAGACGCAGTCCCGACGCCGTCAGTGGTAAAGGGCAGCAGACTGTCAGGCTGATTGTTAGAAAATAGCTTTTGAACATAGTAGCTCAAGCTCCGGCACACCCGATGATTGTCGAAATAGATAAGGTCAGGAGACCAGTTTTTGTAATCCACATTACAGAAAAGCGGAGCGTAACATGTCAAAGACACCGCGTGAGCGGAGTTTTCCAACCCTGTCATATAGGCCGCCTCAGCCAAGGCGTTGAACATTGTACTGCCCCAAGAGGCGTACTCGCCAAGGAAAACTTTAGGCTTACGGTTGGAAAAACCGGCGTAGCGGTCAATGTTTGCCAGCATCCACTGGGGAGAAGTGTAATAATGCTCGTCGATAAGGTCGGCGCCAGCCTTGCGGGCCGCTGACCAGCCGCGCTTGTACTCGCTGCCAGCCGGGAAGGGGCCGGCGCTGTGGATCAGCTTGATCTTAGGATATTTTTCCCTGACGGCCTTGGCGATAAGCTCGTACCTCGGCGGGAACTCCTCCCCCACCTCCTCGTTGCCAATGGCCAAATATTTCAGGCCGAAGGGAGCGGGATGCCCCAGCTCCGAGCGCACCTTGCCCCAAACAGTATCGGTTCCGCCATTCGCAAACTCTACCAGGTCGAGGGCGTCGTTTATCCATAAGCCCATATCATACTCGGGACAGGCTTTTTTGCTGTGCGGATTCCAGCCCGCTGGCAGCACGGGCAGAGGCTCGCAGCCAAGCTTTTCGCAAAGTATAAAGTACTCATAATAACCCAGGCCAAGGGTCTGATTGTAGCCCCAGTTATTGCGTCTCGAACCTCTTGCCTCGGGAGCGCCGAGAGTATTCTTCCAGCAGTAACAGGAGGTGCGGCTGGAAGGGTCAAGATCGCCGTCATGTACCAGGCACCCGCCCGGAAAACGCATAAACTTCGGCTTCAGTTCCTTAAGCGCTTCCAGCAGATCGGGACGGAAAATACCGTCGGCATCAGCGGGCAATAGTATCATAGCGTCAAGGGCGATCCGCCCGCTTTCCATCAGGCAAAAGCTAAGTCCGCCCTTTAAAGCGCCGCCAATAGCCGAAAGGGATACCTCGTACCTTGCCCAATCGTCGGTAAGTTGAAGCTCCTGCGTTCCAATGGCCCCGCCGTTTTCATCCACAAGGGAAACAGCGATCCTCATTGCTCCTTTGGCAAAAAACGAAAGATTGTAGGTCTTGCCATTTTCGATGTACATACCGTTATATCCCCCGTTGACAAGACCGGCTCCGGGGCCGCCGGCTATCTCGGCATACCAGGGGTTCTTTTCAAAAACGCCGCCCACATTTTTATAGCGTACATCCGCGTCTCCAACAGTTGTCCATCCGGTGGAATTGTCGTAACTGCGGTTGTCCATTTTTCCAAACTCAAACGATGGATTCTGTATCATCTGGGCGTAAAGCCCTCCATCGGCCGCGTGGTTCAGATCCTCAAAGAATATTCCGTAGAAATCGCCCAGCGACGGGCCTTTACCGCCCACATCCACAGAAATAATCGGTGTTTGCTTTTTCATTAAAATATCCTCCTGACGCTTTAATTCATTGTAGCGTTGTGCTGGCTAAAGCTGGACGTAAATATATGGCTGCCGTCCTGCTTTTCTTCATCTGTATGGTAATATAAATATTCATGACTTTCAGGATTCATGGCTGCTTCCAGAGATTTTTCTCCCGGATTGCAGATCGGCCCCACTGGCAGGCCGTAATTTTGGTATACATTGTAAGGCGAAACCACCTCGAGATCCTTATACAGCACTCTGTCAACGTTGTACATACCGCCGCTTATGGCGTAAATCACAGCCGCGTCCACCTGAAGCCGCATATCAATGGCCAAACGGTTTTCGATCACGCCAGCGATAGTAGCTCTTTCGCTGTCAATCTTAGACTCCCGCTCCACAAGGGAAGCGATAGTCACAATGTCAAACAAGTCGCGGTCGCTGTTATTTTCCAGGCCCTCATACCGGCGGACAAACTCGCCGAGCATAATGTCGATCACCTCATGAGGAGTTGCGTCAACGTAGATTTCGTAGGTATCGGGGAACAAAAAGCCCTGAAGCCGGTAATTGATACCGTCGTCGTTCGGTATGCAATCCAGTATCTCATAATCAAAGACTCCGTTGTTCACCTCGTCCAAAAATTCTTGGGCCGTGAACATACCCATTTCCTCCAACTGAGCGGCAATCTGCTCCACGCTGAAACCCTCGGGTACAGTGAAAGACACAGTTTCCCTTTGATCCCCTCCCGTGGCGAGGCTCTTTATTATATCGTCTATACACATACCCTTGTGAAGCTGGAATGTGCCGCTCCTGAGCAGACCGGCGTAATCGCTGCCGCGAAGCCTCATAACAAAAACTGTCTTAAAACGTATGAGATCATTATCTTTAAGTATAGAGGCGACAGCTTTGCCCGACGCGCCCTGGGGTATAACGACCGTTACAGCCTCGCCGTCTTTGCTTGTGTTGTTCAAATATTCCGTAAGGAAAAGAGACGCAAAAACTGCGGCGGCCAACAAAACGGCGACGATCAGTATAATTACTATTCTTTTTACAGCCTTCATTTGTATCAATCCTTATTTTTTTCTCAAAATATATTTTAACACAAAAGATTTAAAATTTCAACATATTTCTTTCTCCAGAGCTGAAAAATATTTCACTTTGAAAAAGAAAGGCATAATATATAGTGTATATTCCTATCACAAGCGGAAACAATACATAAAAACAGCCTTCAAAGGGGGATTGGAAATGGCGCTGATATGGTTTTCCGCCGGTTCGATATTCGGAGCTATTATAATGGCGCTGGTATCGGTCAGCGATTGAGCCTGCAAAATAACAGGAAAAGCTCTTGCATTTTTTGACCCGTTATGGTAAAATTGAGCAGAGGTGTTTTATTTGAAAAAATTTCTGCTTCTACTGCTGATAATATGTCTGCTCCCGACCGGCTTCCCTGTCCGGGCCGAGGACGAGGAGTATCTTAGGGGAGTTTGGGTCTCGTCGGTCTTGAATCTGGACTATCCCTCAGCCCCAGGACTAAGCGACGAAGCTTTGCGCCAGGAAGCAGACAGGGTCATAGCGCTTTGCGCCTCAACGGGCATGAATGCGATCTTTTTCCAGGTGCGTCCCTGTGCCGACGCCCTTTATTGCTCGTCAATTTTTCCTCCCAGCGCCTATCTCATGGGTGAGCGTACCGGACCCGTGAGCTTCGACCCTTTGGCCTACATGACAAAAAAGGCCCATGAAAGAGGTATACAGCTCCACGCCTGGATAAATCCCTACCGCGTCACTTGTAGCCACGGCGATGAGGAGCTAAAGCGTTTCCCTGCCAACAGTCCGCAGCGGCTCCATCCGGAATATCTGATGAAGGCCTCGGACGGAAACTACTTCTTTAACCCGGCCATGCAGGAGGTAAGGGATTTGATTACGGCCGGTGTGGTCGAAATCCTTGACAATTACGAGGTGGACGGCATACATTTCGATGACTATTTTTATCCCGACGCGGACTATGACGACAGCGCCCAATTCTATGCCTCCGGCTGGGGAAACCTGGCCCAGTGGCGGATCAACAATGTCAATCTGCTTGTAGAGCAAGTCAGTCAGACCGTAAGGAGCAGGGGCAGAGTTTTCGGCATCAGCCCCCGGGGCATATGGGCAAACGCCAGCGATAATCCTCGGGGCAGCGCGACACGCGGCGGGGGAAGCCTCGACTCTATTTACTGCGACAGTCTGCGCTTTATTGAGGAAGGCTGGGTCGATTACATCTGCCCGCAGATATACTGGAATATCGGTTATTCCATAGCCGACTACGCAATCCTTGTCCCATGGTGGGTCAAGGCCGTTGAAGGCACAAATGTAAAGCTGTACATTGGCATGGCGGACTACCGCAGCGCCGAAAACTACTCCCCCGTTTGGGCTGGCAGCGATGAACTTGACCGTCAATCAAAGCTCAATCAGAGCTATAAGGCCGTGAGCGGCGAGATACATTTTCGTTACGGCTCTATCGTTGGCAGCACGGAGCTGTACAAATATTACCGTGACAAAGCCGAGCAAACTGCGCCCGAGACCTCGGCCGCCCGCCTGAAGCGGCTGATAAAGGAGATCATTCAAAATATGTTTTCATGACAATTTCGCGTCAAGCACGGAAAAGCGCCTGCCTCGGCTCATACAAATGCCGGGAACAGGCGCTTTTTCATTGGATTGTAGGATTAGTTTTCCGCAGGAAGCGTACTCGTCACGGACGCGATACGTTAGTCGTCGATATCAAACTCTATTATCGTGCCGGTGGAAGCATTTACTTCGACCTCGTACTTCTTACCATTGCCAAGAAATTCAAACTCATATTTCTGAATACCGTCATCCCAATCGAGCTTTGACTTAACGAGGGTCGCCTCTCCGGCGGTCAGGCCCGCCCGCTTGTAAGCAATATCCAAAGCCTCGTTAAGGGTGATCTCGTCGGTATTTCCGTTATTGCTATTGTTATTGTTTACAGCCGGCCCAACTCCTATGCCCTGATTATAGCCCTTGAGTATCTCGGTCTTCCATTCGGTTATTTCACCGGTATTGGAATCTACCTCAGCCTCGTATTCGGTATTTCCACTGATAAATTCAATGTCATACTTGCTCCTGCCGTTGTCCAGATCCCTCTCCTGTTTGGTGAACACAGCATCCTCGGCGGCTACGCCAGCGCGGTCAAGAACAATCTGCTTTGCCTCATCTAAAGTTACGGCATATGTGCCGCCGAGATCCATGCTGCCGCCATTGCTGTTCGTAACATTGCCAGCTCCTGTGCCTTTTCCTCTTATAACGTCCAACTCCCATTCGATTATATTGCCCGAAGCGGCGTCTATCTCAGTCTCATACTCCGTGTCCGCAGTGCGGAAATCAAGCTCATATTTTACTATACCGTCGTCACGGTCGAGCTTGGCCTTGGTAAAGGTCACGTCCGCCAGAGCCAGTCCGGCCCTTGTCAGAGCGATGTTCTTTGCCTCGTCAAGAGTAATGGCGGCTGTTACAGCCCCCGCTCCCCCGTTAGCAGGAACGCTGTAATCGTCAGTTACAATTACATCTGCGTCTGTAACGGTAGATTTGCCGCTCTTGGGCTTGAGCTCCACGGTCTTGCTGTTCTCGTACCAGAAAACGTCCTTATCCATAATCTCGCCTATGGCACGAACGGGCAGATAAGTAGTGCCGTTGTATAGAACCGGATAAACTACTTTTCCGTTAGCGTCGCGGAAGGTCTGAGTCTGACCGTCGATAACAACGGTGAAGTCCCGACGCAGCTCCGCGTTTATATTATCTACGAGACTGGCCGCCGTGACTCCGATCGCAATGCCGATACAAAGCACCGCCGAGGCTACAAACATACATTTCTTTTTCATCTGGTATACTCCTTTCTGATTTTCCTTTTTTATTTTTTAATTCCTACTTCATCCATCTATATTATATTATATCTTTTTATATTTGTCAACACTATTTTATGAATATTTTTTTAACTTTTTGAAAAAAGAAAAATAACCCCGTAAAACGAGGTTATTTTAATAAGGTACTAATTAGTTCTTCATAACCGCGCCCTTATCCGCGCCGTCTACAAGTCTGGAATACCTGGCCAGCCAACCGGTCTTTACGTTAGGCTCCCGAGGCTGGAGCTTGGCGCGGCGCTGTGCCAGAACGTCATCGTCAACTTTAAGATTTATGGATGCGTTGGGGATATCTATTTCAATAGTATCACCCTCCTCGACCAGCGCGATGGCGCCGCCAACGGCCGCCTCGGGCGAAACATGGCCTATGGAAGCGCCTCTGCTGGCTCCGCTGAAACGTCCGTCAGTGATAAGCGCCACAGTCTTGTCAAGCTTCATGCCCGCAAGAGCGGAGGTGGGATTGAGCATTTCACGCATACCGGGGCCGCCTACAGGCCCCTCATAACGGATCACTACCACATCGCCGTCAACTATCCTGCCGTTGTAAATGGCGTCAATGGCCTCCTCCTCGCTGTTGAATACTCTGGCGGGGCCGCTGTGCTTAAGCATTTCAGGAGCCACGGCGCTGCGCTTTACCACGCAGCCCTTTTCGGCCAGATTGCCCCAAAGTATCTGGATGCCGCCGGTGGGGCTGTAAGGGTTAGTAAGAGGACGAATTTGAGTCTCGTCCTTAATGTACGCGCCCTTTACATTCTCGCCTACTGTCTTGCCGGTGACTGTAAGAGCGGAAGGATCAATATAGCCGCCCTTTATAAGCTCGGCCTGAACTGCGGGGATGCCACCGGCAAGGTTCAAGTCCTGCATATGCGTAGGCCCGGCGGGAGCGAGGTGGCAAAGGTTTGGCACCTTGGCGCTCATCTCATTGAAAAGGTTCAAATCCACGGGTACGCCCGCCTCATTGGAAATGGCGATCAGGTGCAGCACGCTGTTAGAGCTGCATCCAAGAGCCATATCGCAGGCCAGAGCGTTACGAATAGATTTTTCATTGATTATCTGACGCGCGGTGATACCCTTTCTTACAAGCTCCATGATCGCCATGCCGGCGTGCTTAGCGAGAAGAGTGCGTCCGCTGTGTACGGCGGGAATGGTGCCGTTGCCGGGCAGGGCGATACCCAGAGATTCGCACAGGCAGTTCATGCTGTTGGCGGTATACATACCCGCGCAGCTGCCACAGCCGGGACAGGCTCCCTCCTCGCACTCCTGGAGCTTACATTCGTCAATAAGACCGGCCTTGAAAGATCCGACCGCCTCAAACATTTTGGAAAGGCTGATCTCCTCGCCGTCAAAGCGGCCCGCCATCATGGGTCCGCCGCTGCAAACCACGGCCGGGATATCCAAACGGACTGCCGCCATCACCATACCGGGAACTATTTTATCACAGTTGGGAATGAGTACCAGTCCGTCAAACTGGTGGGCCATTGCCATTGTCTCAACGCTGTCGGCGATAAGCTCCCGACTTGCAAGGCTGTACTTCATACCGATGTGGCCCATAGCAATGCCGTCGCATACGCCGATCGAGGGTACCTCGATGGGAGTGCCGCCCGCCATTCGGATACCGGCCTTTACGGCATCGGCCAGCTTGTCAAGGTGGAAGTGGCCGGGTACAATTTCGCTGTGGGCGCTGACCACGCCTATGAGCGGACGGTCAAGTTCCTCCTTGGTATAGCCCATGGCGTAAAAAAGACTTCTGTTAGGGGCGCGTTCAACGCCCTGAGTTACGTTTGCGCTTCTGAGTTCCATTTTGATCCTCCTGCTATAATTTGGGGGCGCATCACACAA
>CANQKL010000029.1 GCA_947624455.1 uncultured Clostridia bacterium | reverse complement strand
AAAGACCTCTCGAAAGTCTGCAAACCCGCATAAATACTGGGTTTTTACGACTTCTCAACTTATTCCCACTCGATGGTTGCCGGAGGCTTGCTAGTAATATCGTACACTATTCTGTTCACGTGCTTGACCTCGTTGACAATTCGGTTGCTGACACGCTCGAGTACATCGTAGGGGATGCGCGCCCAATCGGCGGTCATAAAGTCTATGGTAGTTACCGCCCTGAGAGCTATGGTATAGTCGTATGTGCGCTCGTCGCCCATGACGCCCACGCTTTTCATATCGGTTATGACGGCAAAATATTGATTTATAGTCCTATCCATGGCGCAGCTGGCGATCTCCTGACGGAAGATAGCGTCAGCGTCCCGAAGGATATCCAGACGCTCCTTGGTTATCTCGCCAATGACGCGGACGGCAAGGCCCGGGCCGGGAAAGGGCTGACGCCACACAAGATTGTCAGGTATCCCCAGAGCTGTGCCAAGCTTACGCACTTCGTCCTTGAACAGCATACGCAAAGGCTCCACTATCTCCTTGAACTTTATCACGTCCGGCAGAGCGCCCACGTTGTGGTGGCTTTTTATAGTGGCGCTCTTACCGCTGCCGCTTTCCACCACGTCGGGATAGATCGTACCCTGCACCAGATAATCCACCTCGCCGATCTTATTGGCCTCGTCCTCAAATACGCGGATAAATTCCTCGCCGATGATGCGCCGCTTTTTTTCCGGATCGGTGACCCCCGCCAGCTTTGACAGAAACCTTTCCTCACAGTTTACACGGATGAGATTGATGTCGAACTGTTTTGTAAAGACCTCCTCGACCTCGTCGCCCTCGTTCTTGCGCAGCAGGCCGTGGTCAACAAAGATACAGGTGAGGTTTTTGCCCACCGCCCTTGACAGAAGCACCGCCGCGACAGAACTGTCCACTCCGCCGCTAAGAGCGCAGAGTACTTTCTTTCCGGCGTATTTTTCCTTGGCCATGGATATGTACTCAGAGGCGTAATCGCTCATTTTCCAATCCCCGGTGCAGCCGCAGACATTGTACAGGAAGTTGCGAAGCATACGCTCGCCAAAGAGAGTGTGGTTGACCTCGGGATGGAACTGGACGCCGTAGAGCTTTCTTTCGGCGTTCTCATAGGCGGCCACAGGGCAGGTGGAGCTGGACGCCGTGATTTTAAAGCCCTCGGGTACGGCGCTGATATAGTCGGTGTGGCTCATCCAGCAGACGCCGCGGCCCTCGATATCCTCGAAAATGAGGCTGGGGGAGAGGTCTACCTCGATTTTCCCGTATTCCCGCGTCTTTGCGCTGCTGACCTTGCCGCCAAGCAGATGGGCCATGAGCTGAGCCCCGTAGCAGATGCCGAGAACCGGCACGCCAAGATCGAAAATTTCCTTTGAAATGCTGGGGGCATCTTGACCGTAAACGCTGTTGGGGCCGCCAGTGAAAATTATGCCCACCGGATCCTTGGCCTTAATTTCTTCAATGGTGCGGGTATAGGCCATGACCTCGCAGTAAACGTTGTGTTCCCGGACCCGCCGGGCGATGAGCTGGTTGTATTGGCCGCCGAAGTCGATAACTAAAACTGTCTGTCTGTTCATTGGATTACCTCCGTTTTTTCGTTTTACCGTCAAATTTTCTGTTTATTTTTGTGCTGCGGTTCATAAGCCCGGACGATATCTCAAATATCAGAAACCACAGGGTAAGCAGTAAAAATGAGATGAGCAGATACGTCATTGCCGCTTTGAAGCCGTTTTTACCATTGATGAAGAAAAACAGAACCGCTCTCACCAGGCCGACCGCGCCGACGGCGGCGGCCGAGTTGGGAAAGAGGCGAATAACGCGCTGTCCGTCCTTGAGGCCAAATATCATCGCCGCCACGGCTATGACCAGAGGCATAACAAAGGCCCCGCCAATATCAGCCATCCAAAAGATGCTCACCATCCGTCCGTTCTGGGTGAACTGACCAAAGAGCATCGAGATAAAACACAGGGCATGATAAAAATATGTAAAAATGATAACTTTTTTCATTGGAAAACTCCCCTTTTTACCTATCACCCCGATTATACCACACTTCGATGTTTTTTTCAAGGGCTTTAAGAAAAATATTGGAGGGAGAGATTTATTTAAAATTTACAAATATGATGTTGACTAATGTAATTTTTTTTGATATAATTATATATCATGTTTTTCTGGGAGGAAGTAATGAATGAAGATAAATGCCATAAAAAAACTGATACTGGCGCTGGCGGCCCTGGGGGCGCTGACGGTTCTGACAGCGGCGCCGGGATCGGCGGCGGTGTCACGCCCGGAGATAGCCTTTTCCGATGTGCTGAACGGGGTGAAAGTCGAGCTAGAATCTCCTGACGGAGGGGCGATGTATTACACCACCGACGGCACTGTTCCAACTGAGGACTCCGAACTGTACAGCGGCGGCTTTGTGTTGGACAAGGCCGGTACATACAATATCAGAGCCATCGCGGTACTGGACGGACAATCCAGCGCCTCGGCTCAGGCCAGAAAGACCGTCGAACCCTGCGGCTATGATATAGCGTCGGCCAAGGCCGACCCCAGCAAGGTGCTGAATGTGGCCAACGCTGGCGGCGGTAAATATCTGGTAAAATTCATTGGCTTCGAGGATTACGAGGTCTTTTATACCGTCGGCCATACCACCCGTCCCACCATCAACGCCGCGAATATAAAAACCTCTACGCTCTATGTGAACAAGCCTACGGAGCTGAGCCTGCTAATTTGTAAAAATGGCCGCGCGCCGGAGCTTCTCCAAGTTCGGGCGACCCAGCCCGCCTGGAACCAGGATCTGGTCATAAAGGACGTTAAGGCGGAGATACAGAACTTTTACGGAGGAAAAACCATAAAATTCAGCTCCGAGACGGAGGATGTCCAGTTCCGCTACATGATGTCCGGCCGCGGAGCCGACTTCAACGGACTCATGCTTGACGAGAGCAATACCGAGTTATGCGACGGGGATTCCCTGCGCATCGAGACGGAGGGTACCTTCTACATTAAAGCCTACGCCACAAGAAGCGGCTACTTTGACAGCGATCCCACCAGCCTTATGCAGGTGGATGTGGGACGCTGCGCTGAGCCGATAGTAACTGTCGAGGACAGCGAAGTGAATGGCAACTGGAAAGTTGTCTCCGCCCGGATGCCCGACGAGGGCGATGACAGCGAGATATATTACACCACCGACGGCTCTATTCCCAACGAGGGCAGTAAAAAATACACTGGCCCCCGAACCTTCGGCGAGGAATATACCCTTAAATTCATTGCCATCAAGCGCGGCAATGTGAGCAGCGGCGTCGTTGCCACCAGCGTGTACGGCAGCGGCGGCGACCCGCTGGAGAAGCCGACTTACAGCAGGTCAACTTCCCCCGGCGGAGTCAGCACGATTTCTCTCGCTTCGCCCAACGACGCGGAGGTCTATTACAAGGTCACCAAGTCCTCCGACCGATATAACAACAATAACAAATACCAGCCCACTGTGGAGGACGAGCTTTATACTGAACCCATAGTTTTTGATGAATCGGGTACGTACTACATTTGGGCCAGGGCCTACAGGGACGGAAAATACAGCGAGCTGTTCTACGGCCGGATCACGGTGACTATCGTGGACACTTTGGCTGCGCCGACCATCACAAGCGAGAATCTGCCCAATGGGGTCAAGATTGTGAGGCTGACCTCCGTAGCGGAGAACAGTATATACTACATTCTCAGCGATGAGGAGATCCCCTATGGCACTGAGATACCTAAGACAGACGAAAATCTATACACCTACCCCATAACCTTGACCCAGAGCGCACATATCGCCGCGGTGGCGGTGGACCCCAATGGAAACGTCGGCGACGTTGCGCGGGGTTATGCCGACGTCCCGGGCGGCCCCGTAACTCCCGACAAGGTAGGGAGACTTTCGGTGCGGCTCATAGAGGATCTGGACGGGATATTGGTTTCCATTGACTGCGAGGACAGCGAGGCTGACATATTCTATGTTGTGGATAACCAGCCTGACACTCTCGCTTCCGTAAAGGACAAGGCTTATAGCAAGTCCTTCCGCTTGGCTGGCGGCGGATATCTCCATGTGGTCGCCGCCCGTCCCGGCTACGAATACAGCTACTATACCTGTTCCGTGTCGCTGGACGAGGATAAGACGGCCGATCCGGTCATAACCGCCACTCAAAGAAACGAATCCCAGTACCTTGTGAGCCTGAGCTGCGAAACCCCCGGCGCGCTGTTCTATTACACTATCGACGGAACTAACCCCACCGAAGGCAGCAGCGAACTTTTGGGCGGCGAAGGACTGGTGCCGGCGGGAGTGACCTTCAAGGCCATTGCCGTGGCTCCCGGCCACGGGCCAAGCAACGTGGTTTCCAAGATACTCATTTCCGGTGAGCCTAACCGCTGCCGTAACGTTATACCTGAGATAAGCGATATTTTGGGAGGCAAGGAAATACGTCTCACCTCGCTGACAGATGGGGCGAAAATATACTATACTACCAACGGCTCCGAGCCGACTACGGACAGCCTCCTTTATGACGATACCAAAAAAATCAATATCTATTCCGAGGGCGAGACTGTCATAAGGGCCATCGCCGTAAAGAGCGGTATGCTGGACAGCAGCGTGAGCGAGACTACTGTCGAACTCACCCGTCTGGCCGTACCCAAGGCCGCCAAAAATTCCACCGGCGCGGTTCTTCTGGTGGCGGTCACTCCCGTGACCGACACCGACGGCAATATGGTGATCCCCACTATATATTATACCGTTGACGGCAGCATCCCCAATATCCGAAGCTCCAGCACCCACAGCGTTACTCCGACTATTGAACACAGTCAGTATCCCGGTAGCAAGTGCGCCCAGATAACGCTTTCCGAAAACGGGATTTTCTATGCTGTCGCGGCGGGGCCGGGCTATGTGACCAGCTATTTGTATCAGACTACTATAAATATAACGGACAGCGTGGCGCTGCCCTCCGCCCAGGAGCTTGTACGCACCCCCGTAATGGGCGGTGAAATGTTGGAAATCATTTCGCCCACCCCGGGAGCCACCCTTTACTACTCCCTTGAGGCGGGAGCCGTGGGGAATATCAATCCAAACAAGATCTATACCGGCCCCTTGCTGCTGACCAGTCAGATGAACTATGTAACAGTTCTGGGTACCAAAGCCGGACTGGGGAACAACAAGCTTCAGTATACGATCTCCCTGCCTCGGGCCTTGGCGCCTGTGGCTGATCAGGAAAACAATTCGGCCCTTGAACCAGGCTCCCTGGTAAGCCTGAGCGCACCCAGCGTTACCGTTGGCGGAGAGGAGACCGAAGCCTCGATCTTCTATACTCTGGACGGCAGTATTCCTACGGTCAACAGTCAGCTTTATACCGACCCCATTGAGATCAACGGCGATATGCGTATTCGCGCGGTCGCTGCGGCTGAGGGCGCGGTTGCCAGCGAGGTGCTTGAGCTGCACTACACCGTAGCTGGGGAGACTCCGGCTCTGACCATTGACGCTTCCGGTCTGAATGTGGAAAACGGGCTGATTTCCGGCTCCGTAACTGTCGAAGCCGAAGGCGTAAGCCTGGCTGGCAAGCGAGTAATGGCTGCGATATACTGCGACGATATGCTCATTCAGGCTGTGAGTGCATTCCCGGAAGAAGACCTTGAGAAGGTTGAACTGAGCGGATTTATGAAAACCGTTCAGTCTGACAGCAGCGTTGTTGTCAAAGCTTTTGTCTTTGAAAACGATGGCAGCCTTATTCCGATTTGCAGGAACGGCGTATACATTAAATAACGCTTCAATGGGGCTGTAAAAAAATGGCGCAGACCTGCGTCGTCGCAAGCTCGGCATCGCTTGTTTCGATTTTAAAAATCGAAACATGGCTCACCTCGCTGCGACTCCTTTTCCCCACAAAATCGGCTTCGCCATTTTGCGGGGACCCTGTTTTTGCTGAAAGTCTTTAATTAAGGCATATTTATGTGCTGTTAAACTAATCGAAAATCAATAGATTGATTTCATGATTCCTATTTTTGTCTATTTATTTCACTATTCAAAATAAACCTTGTCGCGGTATTAAGGAACGGGCCTATGGGTTCGTTCCTTTTTTATATTTTATAAAAATAATTAATTTTTTTAAAAAAACTCTTGACAAATCTGTTATATAGTGGTATCTTATTGTTAGCACTCGGAGAGAGTGAGTGCTAACAATAAGAAAAGAGGTGAGTACCATGGAGCTGAGCCAGCGAAAATGTATGATACTTCAGGCTATTGTTGAGGACTATATCGCCACGGCGGAGCCCGTGGGCTCCAGAAATATTGCCAAGAACCACGACCTAGGTCTTTCGGCGGCCACTATCCGCAATGAAATGGCCGATCTGGAGGATATGGGTTATCTGGAAAAGCCTCACACTTCCGCTGGGCGCATACCCTCGGAGCTGGGGTACAGATTTTATGTGGATTCTTTAATGCAGCGATACAGCATGACCGTAGATGAAATTTCCGGCCTGCAAAAGTCTATGGATCGAAAATATGATCAGCTCGAGGGGGTTATTTCGGAAATTTCCGACGTGATATCCAAGGTCACTAAATATCCGGCTGTCGTTGCTTTCCCCAGGGAAAACAAGAGCCGGGTTCGCAGCGTCCGTCTCGTTCTAATCGAGGAGAGGATGGCTCTGGTGGTTGTGGTTACCGACGCGGGTGTGGTCAAAAACCGGCGCATAAGCTTCAGCGGCGATATAGACTACTCGGCCATAGACGCGGTCAGCAGCTTCATTTCAAAAAATCTGGCGGGCCTGTCCGCCGCCGACATTACTCCCGCCCGGGCAATGCTCATGTACGAGGCCATGGGCGACTACGGCGAGCTTTTGAAGATAGTTATTTCCTTTGTGATGGAGTGCCTTCAAGAGGACTGCGCAAGGGTATACATCGGCGGAGCCTCGAATATACTTAACAACCCGGAATTTTCAGACATCGACCGTGCGCGGGAATTCTTCTCATTTATGGACAGCCGGGAAAACGTTGGCAAGATGCTGTCCCTTATGGGCAACGACAACGACGATATCAGTATAAAGATCGGCAGCGAGAGCGGCGTCGATGGCATGGAGGATACCAGCATCGTGGTGGCGAATTACCATGTGGGCGACAAGCTTAGGGGAAAGATAGGCATTATCGGCCCCACCAGGATGGACTATGCGAGAGTGGTTTCCTCGCTGGAAATGATAAACGACAGACTTGTGGAGATACTCAACAAAATGATGGGACAATAAACTGAGAGGAATGATATGATGGACAAAAAAGAAAGAAACGAAGAAGTTGAACAGTCTCAAACCGAGCAGCCTCAAGCCGAGCAGTCTCAGACTGAGCAGCCGCAGACTGAGCAGCCTCAAGCTGAACAGTCCGCCGGTGAATCGGGGGACGAGGCGAAAAAGAAATATGACAGCCTCAACGAAAAATACCTGCGCACTCTGGCGGAGTATGACAATTACCGCAAGCGCAGCATAAGGGAGCGGGAAAGCATATATCCCGAGGCCCGAGCCGACGCCGCGGCGGCTTTCCTGCCGGTAATGGACAATTTGGAAAGAGCTTTGGGGATAGAGACGGAGAGGACGCCCTTTTATGACGGCGTGGTTCTGGTGAAGAAGCAGATGGACGAGGTCTTTGCAAAACTGGGCATCGAGGCCATCGAGGCCGGTCAAGGCACGGCTTTCGACCCGGAACTTCACAATGCCGTTCTCCACGTAGAGGATGAGGAGCTGGGCGAAAACGTGATCGTTCAGGAGCTGCAAAAGGGCTACAAAATGGGCGAACGCATCATCCGTCACAGTATGGTCAAGGTGGCTAACTGACGGCCGCGTTCAGGCATAAAATTTTGCGGCGATGTAATATAAATAATGTTAATAAAGAAAATATAAAATATAAATAATCGAGAAAGGAAGATAAACTATGAGCAAAATTATCGGTATCGATCTTGGAACAACAAACTCCTGCGTGGCTGTTATGGAGGGCGGCGAGCCTGTTGTCATCGCTAACAGTGAGGGTAGCCGTACCACTCCCTCCGTCGTGGCCTTCAAAAAGGACGGCGAACGCCTTGTAGGCCAGGTGGCCAAGCGTCAGGCCGTCACCAATCCTGACAGAACCATCATCTCCATCAAGCGCGAAATGGGTACAAACTACAAGGTCACCATCGACGGCAAGAGCTATACTCCTCAGGTAATCAGCTCTATGGTGCTTCAGAAGCTTAAGGCCGACGCCGAGAGCTATCTTGGCGAGCCTGTGACTCAGGCTGTAATTACCGTTCCCGCCTATTTCAACGACTCTCAGCGGCAGGCTACCAAGGACGCCGGTAAGATCGCCGGTTTGGAGGTTCTGCGCATAATCAACGAACCCACCGCCGCTGCTTTTGCCTACGGCATGGATAAGGAGTCTGACCAGAAGGTAATGGTTTACGACCTGGGCGGCGGCACCTTTGATGTGTCCATACTGGACATCGGCGACGGCGTTTTCGAGGTTCTTGCCACCAACGGCGATACCCGGCTGGGCGGCGACGACTTTGACAACAAGATAATCTCCTACCTCGTTTCCGAGTTCAAAAAGGAGACCGGAATCGACCTTTCCACTGACAGAACGGCTATGCAGCGTCTCAAGGAGGCCGCTGAAAAGGCCAAGATAGAGCTGAGCGGCGTTACCAGCAGCAATATAAACCTGCCCTTCATTACCGCCGACAGCGATGGCCCCAAGCACATGGATATAACTCTCACCCGGGCTAAGTTCAACGAGCTTACGGCCGATCTGGTAGAGCGCACCATGGGTCCCACTCGCAACGCCCTCAAGGACGCGGGCCTTTCCGCCTCCGACATTGACAAGGTTCTGATGGTGGGCGGCTCCAGCCGTATCCCCGCCGTCAACGACGCCGTCAAATCCCTCATCGGCAAGGAGCCTCACAAGGGCATTAACCCCGATGAGTGCGTAGCCATCGGCGCGGCCATTCAGGCTGGCGTTTTGGCCGGTGACGTTAAGGATATCGTCCTTTTGGACGTAACGCCCCTTTCTCTGGGCATCGAGACTATGGGCGGCGTATGCACCCGTCTTATCGAGCGCAACACCACCATTCCCACAAAGAAGAGCCAGATCTTCTCTACCGCTGCCGACGGTCAGACCAGCGTTGACATCCACGTGCTTCAGGGTGAGCGTCAGATGGCCAAGGACAACAAGACCTTGGGCAACTTCATGCTCACGGGCATAGCTCCCGCTCCCAGAGGCGTGCCTCAGATAGAGGTGACCTTCGATATCGATGCTAACGGTATCGTGAACGTTTCCGCCAAGGATCTGGGTACCGGCCAGGAGCAGAAGATAACCATTACCTCCTCCACCAACCTCAGCGACGAGGATATTGATAAGGCCGTTAAGGAGGCCGAAAAGTTTGCCGAGGAGGACAAGAAGCGCAAGGAGGATATCGAGACTCGCAACAACGCCGACCAGATGGTTTACCAGTGCGAAAAAACAATTAGCGATCTGGGCGACAAGCTCGACGCGGCTGATAAGAGCGCCGTCGAGGCCGAGATAAGCAAGGTTAAGGAGGCTCTCAAGGGCAGCGATACCGCCGCTATTAAGGCCGCTTCTGAGGAGCTTCAAAAGAAGTTTTACGACCTGAGCGCCAAGATATACAGCCAGGCCAATCCCCAGCAGGGTCAGCCCGGCGCGGATCAGGGCGGGCCTCAGGGCGGCAGCGGCAATGTCTATGACGCCGACTTTACCGAGAGCGATGACAATAATAATCAGTAAAATAGTTAGGCTCGTCCAATCAGGCTGACAAAAACGGCTCCTAATTAAAACGGAGCCGTCAAGGTAAACCGACCGATGGGGCGCGGACGCGCTGCGGCGTTTGGTACAAAAAATAACGAACGACCGGCGTTTCGCGCCTTGTCGGCTGGGCGGCATTGATTGGATATAGACCGATATGGAGAGATAGCAGTGGCAGAAAAAAGAGATTACTATGAGGTCTTGGGAGTGCAGAAGGGCGCTTCTGACGATGAGATAAAAAAAGCTTACCGCAAGCTGGCCAAGCAGTATCACCCGGATCTGAACAAGGACAATCCCGAAGCGGCTGAGAAGTTCAAGGAGGTAGGGGAAGCCTACAGCGTCCTCAGCGACAGTGAAAAGCGGGCTCGTTACGACCAATTCGGCCATGCCGGCGTCGATCCCAATTATGGGGCTGGCGGAGGCGGAGGCTTTGGCGGCTTCGGCGACTTCGACATGGGAGATTTGGGCGACATATTCGGCAGCTTTTTCGGCGGCGGCTTCGGCGGCGGGCAGCGGCGCAGCGGACCCCGAAAGGGACAGGACATACAGCAGTACATTACCCTTGATTTCGAGGAGGCGGCTTTTGGCTGCACTAAAAAGATAAGCGTAAATAAGTCCGAAAACTGCGACGCCTGCGGCGGAACCGGGGCAAAGTCCGGCACCAGTCCCGAAACCTGTCCAACCTGCCACGGCAGCCGGGTACGGGTACAGAAGAATATAGATATTAAGATACCCGCCGGCATTGACGACGGCCAGACTATTTCAGCCCGGGGTCAGGGCGAGGCTGGCAGCCGGGGCGGCCCCAACGGCGATTTGTTTGTTACCGTTAATATCCGTCCTCACAAGCTGTTCCGCCGGGACGGCGCCAACGTCTATTTGGAGATACCTATAACCTTTGTTCAGGCGGCGCTGGGCTGTGAATTGGAAATACCCACCCTTGACGGCCCGGTGAAATATAAGATACCGGAAGGCACTCAAAACGGCGACCAATTCCGATTCCGGGGCAAGGGCATAGCTTCGGTTCGCAGCGGCGTTCGGGGCGATCAGTATGTGAAGGTAAACGTGGAGGTGCCTAAGAACCTGACCTCCCGCCAACGCGAGATATTGACTCAGTTCGCGGAGGAGAGCAACGAGAAAAATTACAACAAGGGCCGGAAGTTTAAGGATGTTCTGAAGGACTATTTCAACAAATAACGAGGGGGCCGTAAAAAAATGGCGCAGACCGTTCAAGGGCTGGAAGTCATTAATTAAGGCAAATTTATGTACTGATAAATACGGCAATAAAATTAGAAAGTGAATTGATGTGGAAAAACCGCCTTTTTACAAGAAAAAGACGGTTTTTCTTTTCATTTTATGCCCTTGAACTACGAACGAAAATCACCGCTCGGCGTACCTGTGTACGCCGTCGGGAGGGCTTGCTCGGCTTCGCCTGCGCGAGCTGATTTTCGTTTGTTCTGCACGATTTTTTTGAACAGCCCCCGTGCCTCCAGATTACATAGTGAGTTTTTTACAGACCCTATTTTTGAGCGACCTTTGAAACTTGGCCTGTAAATGAAATATCATTGTTAGAGGTTGTATATTAATAAATAATTTTATTGACAAAAAATCCATTGTGTGATAAAATTATATTGTAATATTTTTATAATTTTATTATTATAAAAGGAGCGACATACGATGAAGAAAAAAATTCTCTCCCTTGCGGTCATTGCCGCGATGCTGGCGGCGGTTCTTTCCGGCTGCACCGCGGACGACGTGGCCCTGTATAAGGCTCTCCAGAATGAGCCTGAAACCAGCGTCACCACGATGAACATTACCTATGACGTGACTCTTGAGGAACCCTTTAAGGTGGTTAATAACTATGTGGGCGCCGACGATGCGCCCGACTTTGGGAACTACCTTCTTGGCCTTTGCGGCGGCCTGCTTTCTCTTGTGAATGTGGACGCTACCGTCACCAAGTCCGGGGACGTCCAGGAGGTAAAGCTGGCCTATAAACTGCCCGACGCCAGCGCAAACTTCAACAGCTGGGTAAAGACGAACGAGGACGGCTCCGCTCAGGTTGCTTACGCCCTGCCCTCTTACTTGAAGCCCTTCCTGCCCAGAAGTTTGTCCGGAAAGCAGTATTTAAGCGTAAATTCCAATGACGTTTTGTCCATGCTTTTAGGTCTTTACTCCGCCCAGTCTATGGCGGCTCCTGTCCACGAGCCTGACCTCGGCGTCATTGGCGGAGCCGACGGCCCCACGGCCATATTTATGCCCGAGACACAGAACGATTTCGCTTATACGGCAATAGCCTCTCCCTCTAAGACTCAGCTGCCCATGGCTCTGATCACCGCGGCGCTGGAGGATGAGAAAGTGATCAACCAGCTTGCCTCTGTCATCGACGTAAGCCTTGTCACCGAGGCCCGCCATAGCGGCGGCGGCACGGTTTACACCGTAAAGTTTGACGCCGCCAGTCTGCGAAAGCTCGCCCACGACGTGATAAGTACCCTTCAAAAGCCCGAGCTGGCCTCAGTTATGGGTCTGCTCACCGGTATGCCTGTGGGACCTGTGGATTTTGACGGGGCTATTGAGCTTCCTGACGAAACTGAGGAATTCGTGGATATGATCTGCGGCTATATCGCAGATTCCGGCTTGCTGGACAATGGCCTTGAGATGGCTATTACCGTCAATTCTCAGGGTTATGTGACCAATGTTGACGAAAGCTTTGAGCTGTACTTTGACGCCGCTAAGATATGGGACGCTTTAATTAATCTTATGGCTAATGACGCCGCAAACGCCGAGGATATCGCCGCGGCTAAGGCCGCTATGACCGTTAGTGGTAAGTTTAAGCTGGCAGTCAAAGCCGTTAGCCAGGTAGCCGACATCAACCGCCCCGTGACCGTGAACTTCCCGCAGCTCACTGAGGAAAACAGCATTGATTATATCAACGATTTTAATGAGATCACTCAATATTACGCTGAAAAGTCCAAATTTGAGAACGGCTGGAACAGTTACAGCGAGATAGCGGACTATGCCCGCGCTCACGAGCCTGGGGAGCCTCTTGTGCTTCGCAACAATGACACTGGCGTTGAGGTCACCACGATGCCCATTACCACTGCCGACATCTATCCTGACGATGACTTCATGTCGGTTTATGTACCCCTGACCGATATAGCCGCTGTCATCCCCGGCATAAATTACAGCTGGAACGGCGATTTGATGGGCGTAGAGGTTATGTATTACAATACGTTTGGCAACAGGGATTATGTACTCTATCCCACCGAGGCCGGAGCGGAAGTTTACCTGAACGCCGTTTATGGCGAGGACGGCAACGACTATAACGAGGACACCGTATATTCTAATTATGACTTTGTTGACACCTATGGCCTGTTCTACAACGGTGTTTTCTATGTGGAATATGACTTCTTCAATCACGGACTTGGCTACAGCAGTCGGTTTGAGGACGGCAAGTATTGCTACACCGCTGCCGCCAACGCGAAATTTCAAGGCGAGGAGCCTAACGGCAACCTCTTTTACGAGCTCGCGAAGATGTTTCAGTAATAGAAAATTGACGCAGAATCAGGAACCGAAAGGTTCCTGATTCTGAAATATGAGAGTCAGGAGACTAAACAATGGGAACCATAGTTGATTTTATAAAAAATCAGGGCTGCAAGACCATGGAGGAGCTGCCATTTACGCCCATGGACGCGGCGGTACTCTGCCAACTGAGCTATTTGAAGTTCGAGGCTACGGCGCAGGCGGGAACCCTCCTTGATACCATGTCCGCCCCAGGGCGGGAGCGGCTGTTTCATGATGACCGCTTCGGCCATGCCCAACGGAACGTTTACTTTGAGGCGGCTTTCAGCCGCCGTTATCAGGATATGCGCATCGAAAATATCGTTTCGGT
>CANQKL010000028.1 GCA_947624455.1 uncultured Clostridia bacterium | reverse complement strand
TACCCTGGAGCTTGGGCATATACGGCTGGGCGCCAACTGCCGCGAAAAGAAACGACAAATACTATTTCTACTACAGCAGCGCCAATAAGGTCAACGACCATAAGGATTTAGCTGTGGCGGTTGCAGACAGCCCCAGCGGCCCCTTTTACGACAAAGGGGAACCTTTGATGCCCGGCGGGATATTGGAGGGTCAAATGATAGACTCCCAGGTTTTTATTGACGACGACGGTACCGCGTACCTTTTCTGGGGCAACGGACAGCTCTATGTAGCCAAGCTCAACGAGGACATGATGTCCTTTGACGGCGAAATAAAGAAAATAACTCCGCGCCACTTCACCGAAGCTATCTTCGTTGTTAAACGGAAGGGAAAATATTATTTCACTTGGAGCGAGGGCAATACAGAAAATCCCGATTACTGCGTGCGGTATGGCGTTTCCGACTCGCCCATGGATACTCCCCAGGGCTGCGATGTGATACTTTCTCAGGATTATACCGACGACAGCCGCATACAGTGTACCGGCCACCACAGCATACTAAACGTACCCGGCACCGACGACTGGTATATCTGCTACCACAGGTTCAATATTCCCACGACAGTGAGCGTGGGCGGAGGATTTTATGCCGGCAGCCACCGTGAGGTGGCCATGGATCGGATGGAATTTGATGAAAATGGCGGGATAAAGCCGATACTGGCCACTTTGAGGGGCATTACTGAACCCGTTCGCATAGGAGGCTGAACTATGACTTCCACTGAGGATTTCGACTACTATCTTCCAACGGAGCGCATTGCTCAGCATCCCTTGAAAGACAGGAGCGCTTCGCGGCTGCTGGCCCTGAATAAGGAGACTGGCGAATACAGGGACGATATGTTTAAAAATATCAAAGACTATCTCCGCCCCGGCGACTGCCTTGTACTCAACGATACCCGCGTCATTCCCGCCCGGCTCTACGGTCACAAGGTAAATACCGGCGGGGCCATAGAATTTTTGCTTTTGAAGCGGCTGACCAGCGACGAATGGGAGGTCATACTGCGCCCGGGGCGCAAAGCCCTGCCTGGCGCAAGGTTTGAATTTGGCGGCGGAAAACTGACCGCCGAAATACTTGAGGTTCTTGGAGACGGGGGGCGCCGGGTCAGGTTTGAGTACGAGGGTTTGTTTGAAAACGTGCTGGACGAGCTTGGGGAAATGCCGCTGCCGCCGTATATCACTGAAAAGTTAGAGGATAAGGAACGCTATCAGACGGTATACTCCGTGAATCCGGGGAGCGCCGCCGCTCCAACTGCCGGACTGCACTTCACCGACGAGCTGCTGGAGGAGATAAGACAAATGGGGGTAAAAACCGCTTTTGTCACCCTCCATGTGGGACTGGGTACTTTTCGACCGGTGAAGGTGGACAATTTGGAGGAGCATAAGATGCATTCCGAGTTTTACAGCGTGTCTCCCGAGGCGGCCGAAGCTGTAAATTCCGCTCGGGCGGCGGGCGGACGGATAATCTGCGTTGGCACCACGAGCTGCCGCACCATTGAAAGCGCCGCCATGGACGGAAAGCTCGTCCCCGGCAGCGGCAACACAGAGATCTTCATTTACCCGGGTTATAAATTCAAGCTTTTAGACGGCCTGATCACTAACTTTCACCTGCCTAAGTCCACGCTGATAATGCTTGTCAGCGCTTTGGCGGGCAAGGATAACGTCCTTGCCGCCTATCGTCATGCCGTTGAGGCCCAATATAGGTTTTTTTCCTTTGGCGACGCTATGATAATACTGTAGACTTGTCAGCGTCTCCGGCATAAACCGCCCCGTAAACGCATATATAATACTGGGGTGGTTATTGTGAAAATGGTCAATGAAAAGCAGCGGCCCGCTTTTGGCCGGTGCGTGATCAATCTTGTTACGGCCTACGCCGTGACCGTGGTGCTGGTAATGGCCTTTGCGCTGCTGCTGTGTTATACAGATATTGACGAGGCATGGATAAGCCGCGGGGCAAAAATAATATCTGTGTTTTCCGTGGCGCTGGCTGGCGCGCTCTGCGCCCGCAGCGGCAAGAGCGGCGGCTGGCTGGTGGGCGGCGTCAGCGGGGTGCTGTATATGATAATACTCTACGCTCTGGGTTATCTGATCTTTGGCAGACTGGAGCTGGACGTTGACGCGGCGCTAAAGCTGGTGTACGGAGCCATAGCTGGCATAGTGGGCGGTATTATTGGAATCAATTTAAAATAGCTATTGACAAAAGTCGGCTCCCGTGGTATAATAAAGGCGATAAACAATTAACGGAGATAAGGAGGCAAATATAATGAAACACGTTAAGACGATTTCCGGCGCCAATTTGGCTAAGTCTGTAAATAAGGGCGGTTGCGGCGAGTGCCAGACATCCTGCCAGTCCGCCTGCAAAACTTCCTGCACTGTGGCCAATCAGAAGTGCGAGCAGAAGAAAGACTGAGGTCGAGGGGCTGTTTTACAGCCCCTTTATTATTGTAAAGGATGAATCAAATGATACACAAATTTAAAAATCTTGGGCAGTACATAGTACTGGACGTGGCCAGCGGAGCTGTCCATTCTTTGGACGAAAAGGCCTACGCCCTGTTGGACTGTTATGACGGGAACGGCGTTTTCCTTCCGGAAAATGCGGCGGAGCTGGGCCTTGTAGGCGCGGAATACGATGAGGCTAAGGAGGAGCTTCAAAGCCTCATCGATGAAAAGCTCCTGTTCACAAAAGACATCTACGCCGAGATAGCGAAGCGCTGGGACAAGCAGTCGGTGGTCAAGGCCCTTTGTCTCCACATCGCCCACGACTGCAACCTCCGATGCAAGTACTGCTTTGCCGACGGCGGCGAGTACATGGGCAAGCGCGAGCTGATGAGCGCCGAGGTGGGGAAGAAGGCCATAGATTTCGTGATCGAGCAGAGCGGGAATCGGAAAAATATCGAGATAGACTACTTTGGCGGCGAGCCTCTGATGAATTTTGACGTGGTTAAGGAGATAACCGAATACGCCAAGGAGCAGGGCAGGCTCCGGGGGAAAAACTTCCGATTCACCATTACCACCAACGGAGTTCTGCTGGACGAGGACAAGCAGGCTTACATAAATGAAAACATGAGCAACGTGGTACTTTCTCTTGACGGACGTAAGGAAGTCCACGACGCCGTCCGTGTCCGTGTGGACGGCAGCGGCAGCTATGACCGTGTAACGCCAAAGTTCCAGAAATTGGCCGAAAGCCGGAACCAGAACAACTACTATGTCCGGGGAACCTTCACAAGGGACAATTTGGACTTCGCCGAGGACGTGAAGCACCTGATGGAGCTGGGCTTTGAGCAGATAAGCGTGGAGCCTGTGGTGGCCCCCGAGACCGAGGACTACTCCATCCGCCGGGAGGATCTGCCTGCCATCTTCGCCGAGTACGACCGCCTGGCGCAGATTCTGACCAACACCCGTAAGAGCGGCAAATTCGTGAATTTCTTCCACTTCATGATAGACCTTGAGCAGGGTCCCTGCGCCTACAAGCGGCTGTCCGGCTGCGGCAGCGGTCACGAGTATCTGGCGGTCACCCCCAGCGGCGACCTGTACCCCTGTCATCAGTTCGTGGGCAAGCCGGAGTTCAAAATGGGTACCGTGTTCGAGGGCAAGCTAGACGAGAATATCAGGAAGCGCTTCATGAACAGCAATATCTACACCAAGGAGGCTTGCTCCACCTGCTGGAACCGCTTCTATTGCAGCGGCGGATGCGCGGCAAACGCTTTTAACATGAACGGCGACATAGACAAGCCATACGAGATAGCCTGTGAAATGCAGAAAAAGCGCACAGAGTGCGCCATCGCTATGGCCGCGGCGTTGAGCGAATAAAGGTAGGCCCGTAAAGCCCGCCCTTTCTGTACTGCTGGACGGCGAGGCGATCTCCGTCACGGCGGTGGATTCGGTCATTGACAGCGACATGGTCATAATCGGCGGCGGCTTTGACGAAGTCACGGCGTATGGCCTGGCGTTGCTTATCAACCGGGGTGAGCTGCCCTTCGGCTTCAAGATAGTTGAGGAGTGATTAAAATTTCTTCCATTTTTATAAATTTTTTGAATTTTCCTCTTGACTAATGGACAAATTTTTTGTATAATGGATATTGTTGTAAAACTAAAGTTAGTTAAGGAGGGATTGGTACATGAAAGCGAAAAACGTCATTTCATTTGTACTGATTATGATATTGATTGCCGCCTTTGCCGTTGTGTGTGTGGGCGATATCAGTATCGGCAACTTCAGAGTCCCCAGCGTTCTCGACAGAGACAAGGGTATCAAGCAGGGCCTTGACCTTGTGGGCGGCTCGATAATTGTGTTTGAACCCAAGGATGTGGAGCTTTCCAAGGTGACTCCCGATCAGATGGACAGCGCCGAGGCTGTGCTCCGGGCACGTCTTGACTCCATGGGTCAGAACGAGGCCACTATTTCCCGTCAGGGGAGTACAAGCATCCGTGTTGAGATACCGGATATGGACGATCCTCAGCAGGCCGTTGACCTCATCGGTCAGGTGGCCAAGCTGGAGTTCCGCTATATGTACACCGATGCCGGCGAGGACGGCAACCCCAGATACGCTCTGGCCATGGAGGGCAGCGACGAGTATGTCAGCAAAGCTTCCATGGAATTCGGCCCCGTTTCCAACGGCGGCAACAGCGAGTACTATGTAAGTCTTGAGCTTACCAGCAAGGGACAGGAGGCTTTCAAGGAGGCCACCACCAACGCCGTAGCCAAGTCTTACAACGGCGAGGCCATCGAAAACAGAATAGTTATTGCACTGGACGAGGACGTTGTCAGCGCTCCCAATGTTGACGAAGTCATCGACAGCACAAGCTGCATTATCCACGGCAGCTTTGACGCCGATTCCGCCAGCAATCTTGCCAACGTTATTAACAGCGGTTCGCTGCCCTTTGCCCTTCAGGACGCGGAGCTGCGCAGCGTGGGACCGACTCTTGGCTCTCAGGCCCTCAGTTCTTCTCTTTGGGCCGCGCTTGTCGGCATTATCCTTGTAATGCTGTTCATGCTTCTGTTTTATCGGCTCCCCGGCCTTGTGGCCGACGTCAGCCTTGTGGCCTATATCTCCCTTACGCTGCTTATAATGGCTGGCTTCTTCATTGGCGACGGCATCACCAGCGGCTACCGCATAACTCTTACGCTGCCCGGTATAGCTGGCGTTATCCTCTCCATTGGTATGGCTGTTGACGCTAACGTTGTAATTTTCGAGAGGATAAAGGACGAGCTGCGTCAGGGCAAGAGCGTGGGCGCCAGCGTTGACGGCGGTTACAAGCGGGCTATCACCGCCGTAATCGACTCAAACGTGACTACCATCATCGCCTGCGTAGTACTCTATATCTTCGGCAGCGGCACTATCAAGAGCTTTGCCATCACTCTTGGCATAGGTATTTTGGTAAGTATGTTCTCCGCCATCTTCCTTACGAAGTGGCTGCTCAAGCTCATTGTGGGCTTTGGCGTTAAGAACAACTGGCTCTACGGAGTAAACAAAAGGAGGGATGCCTGATGAGTCCCACTAAGAACAGAAAGATATTCTTTACCATATCTGCCGTGCTTGTGATCGCCAGCATCCTGCTGATGATCTTTAAAGGCTTCAACATGGGTATTGACTTCACCGGCGGTAATCTGTACCAGTTCGATCTTGGCAAGACCATTACCTCTGAGATCGAGGATCAGATCGAGGCTCTTGTGGCTGAAAAGGCCGGTACAACCGACGTTTCCGTTCAGGCTACAGCCGGTACTCAGGTCATCGTAAAGACTCCCGAAATGACCAACGAAACCAGCGACGCCATCATTGAGGCCATTAAGTCTCAGTTCTCCATTGGTCAGGAAAACGTGATGAACAACGAGAAAGTAAACGGTACCGTCAGCGGCCGCCTTATCGGCGATGCTCTCAAGGCCGTGCTGATCGCCGTAGTTCTCATGCTTCTGTATATCACCTTCCGCTTTGATTTCCAGAGCGGCACCAGCGCCGTGCTGGCCCTGGCGCACGATGTTATAATCATGCTTGGCTTCATGTCGCTGTTCGGCGTGGCTATCAATAGCCCCTTTATCGCCGCTGTGCTGACCATTGTTGGTTACTCCATCAACGCCACCATCGTTGTGTTTGACCGCGTGCGCGAAAACGGACGCCTCATGCACAAGGCTACCGCCAATGAGATTGCGGACGACGCCATCCGTCACAGCTACACCAGAGCCATCAATTCCTCTCTGACCACGCTGTTCACCATCGGCGCTCTCTATGTTATGGGCGTTACCTCCATACGCGAGTTCGCTCTGCCCATAGTAGTCGGCATCGTGATAGGAACTTATTCCTCACTGTTCATTGCCGGCCCCTTCTGGGCTTGGTGGAAGGGCTTGAGCGCTAAGAAGCCTGTCGCCACAAAAAAGAAGTAATAAAAACATAGCTTAAAAAATAAACTGAGAATGGCATCCGCCGTTCTCAGTTTTTTATATAGGTCGTGTTGATATGAAACGTTTATTTGCCGCGTTACTCGCTGTTCTATGTATTCTGTTCTCCGCCTGTTCGCCGACGGCGGAAACAACCTCGGGCGGCTCTCTGCAAAACGAAGCCGCCGTTGGCGCGTCTCTCGATAACGCCACCAAGGGCTGGGGTTTTCGCCGCATGGATCCAAGACCCGAGTTCACGGCCGAACAGACCGCTGAAATGGCGGCTTACGGCTGTTACTACATGGGGGCGGAGGACAACAGTCTTTATCTGACCTTTGACGAGGGGTATGAAAACGGTTACACCGGTCAGATACTTGACGTTCTCAAGGAAAAAAACGTTCCCGCGGCTTTTTTTGTCACCGGACCCTATCTCAAGACCGAGACTGAGCTGGTGGCTCGGATGGTAAACGAGGGGCATATCGTGGGCAACCACAGCGTCAATCATCCCTCGCTTCCGGACCTGAGCGTGGAGGAGATAGAAAAGGAGCTTTACGATCTGGATCTGATGTTTTATGAAAAGTACGCCGCTCATATGACATATCTGCGCCCGCCCAGGGGCGAGTACAGCACAAGAGTGCTTGATATTACCAATAAAATGGGATATACCAGTGTGTTTTGGTCAGTGGCTTACGTGGATTGGAAAACCGACGCCCAGCAGGGTAAGCAGCACGCCCTTGACAGCGTTTTGCCCCAGCTCCATGGCGGAGCGGTCATTTTGCTCCATGCCGTATCCTCCGATAACGCCGCCGCCATGGCCGAGCTTATTGACTGCGCCAGGGCCAAGGGCTATGAATTTCGGAGCCTAAATGAGTATCACTAAAAAATATTTGGAAAAAAATTAGAAAAAGGCTTGCATTTTTAAATCTTATATGCTATAATAACTTTGTTTGTACAAAGCATTTGAAAGAGGTGAGATATATGAAAGAGGGAATTCATCCCAAGTACACGCAGACCGTTATCCGCTGCGCCTGTGGCAATGTGATTGAGACCGGCTCCACTAAGGAGAACATAAATGTCGAGGTTTGCGCCAAGTGCCATCCTTTCTATACCGGAAAGCAGAAGCTTGTTGATACCGGCGGCCGTGTAGAGAAATTCAGAAAGAAATTTAATCTGGGAAACAAGTAAGCAAAGCCGCCTATGGCGGCTTTTTGCGTGAAAAACAAAATGGGTTAAAGGTCGTTTGTCAAATAAGTAAACAGGGGGTTGTAAAAAACTCACTGTTTAATCTGGAGGCACGGGGGCTGTTCAAAAAAATCGTGCAGAACAGCGTCGAAACAAGCGTTGCATCGCTTGTTCCGACGTCGGTCTGCGCCATTTTTTACAGCCCCCTGTTATAGGTGTTTTAATAATTCTTCACAAAGGTATAGCCCTCGAAATGCCTGTCCTCCGCGTCGGTGAGTATGACTCTGCGACCGTGTACCAGCAGAGATTTGCCGCTGAAGCGGCTTACAAGGAGGCTGCCCTTTTCGCCCCGAAGTTCCTCCCACAAAAAGCGGCTCTCTCCATCCCGGCAGTTGTCCAGAATTCCCTCGCAGCTCAGGTATTTTCCGCTCTCCTTATGGCGAAGGAGGAGCGAACCGTCCCTTTCCTCCCTCTGCCAGATCAGCGCGGGATCCGCATAGCCTAACTTGCGGGTAAAAACGCTGTAACCGTCGCTGCCGAGGTATTCTACGCAGCCTGGGAGCATGACGCGCACATCGCTGATTTCCCGGGCGGAAGCGGTGATCTTACCGCCGTCTATATTTACCTCGTCGGCCCAGTCGATGGAGCAGCTACCGCCGTCGAATTTTATGGGCAGCATGACGATGGTGGAGTTCAGATAATTCGAGGGATCCCAGCGATCCCCTATGTAAAGCCAGGTGTCGCCGA
Organism: uncultured Clostridia bacterium; assembly: GCA_947624455.1. GTDB lineage: Bacteria > Bacillota > Clostridia > UMGS1883 > UMGS1883 > JAFLUQ01. The sequence goes on along the minus strand of CANQKL010000028.1, from coordinate 5,359 downwards.
CCTTAACCGCAGCTGTGGGCTGAGTGTTGAAGGTAGTCTCATTGCCGAAGGGGCGGATGGCACTCCAGCGCCCCTCGATAGCGTCGGCGCTGGCAACGCCGCCCTGGTTGGGATTCCAGCCGGTACACTGGCTGGTCAGCATATAGTATCTGCCTTTTTCCTTTATGACCACAGGAGCTTCGCGGAACTGGCCGGGCCAAAGGGTCTTTACCTGCTCGGCCACGGTAAGATAGTCCTCGCTGAGGCGGTAAACTATCATATCCGCGTTGTCGCGGGCGGAGGAGATGAAGTAGGCCGTGCCGTCCTCATCCTTATAGAGGGTGCAGTCCCGGCTCATGTTGCCCACGGGGTTGAAGCTGCCCATGTAAACGTAGTCGCCGTCAACTGTGTCGCAGACGGCTACGGCGCAGCGTGCGGCGTTATAGTCCCGCCCGTTCTCGAAGTGCATCCACATCACAAACTTGCCTGTGGCCTCGCAGTAAAGCACCTTGGGCCTTTCAATGTTGGCTCCGCGGTGGCCAATGGGCTGAAGGCCCACCGCAGCCGCCTCCTCGGGGGTCATGGGGCCGCTGTTCATAGGGGCGAGACGCAGGTCTGTACGGACATAGTGGCGCTTTGTCGCGCTGTCAAGGGTGAGACAGATATTGCGGAATTCCCAGTTCACCAGGTCGCGGCTGCGGTAGCAGGACACCCGGCTCCGGCCACGTCGGTCTTCGCCGAACAGATAATACCAGCCCTCATGCTCCAGTATACCGGCGCCGTGACAGTGCATAATGTTGCCGTCAGTGTCAATGACAGGTTTACCGTTGATATATACAGGCATAAAATCAGTCCTTTCAAGTTAATTCACATGGAGTATAGCACAGTCCTTTAAAGTTGTCAAGAAATTTTTTCAAATAATTCTTGACAATTTGGATAAAGTGTGTTAATATAGAAATCGCATTAGAGGTGCCGTAAGGCTGAGAGAGGCTTCGCCTCAACTCTCGAACCTGATCAGAGTAATTTCTGCGTAGGAAAATGTGCCATATGTGACAGTTTTTTCGCCGTGGAATTATTCCTCGGCGTTTTCTGTTGCAAAAAATGATAGAAAGGTGATTAAAATGAAGAATGATCAGCCCGAGGCCAGCATTGCCATTCAGTGCCTTCCCAAAGTGGAGGGCGAGGAGGTCATCCGCGTGGTGGATAAGGTCATCGAGTACATTAAATCCACAGGTCTCAACACTTTTGTAGGCCCCTTTGAGACAACGGTGGAGGGCGATTTTGACCAGCTTATGGACATAGTAAAGGAGTGCCAGCTCATCTGCATCCGTGAGGGCGCGCCGTCGGTTTCCAGCTATGTTAAGATTGCCTACAATCCCAACGCGGGGGTGTGGTCCATTGATAAAAAAACAACGAAACATCATCAATAAGCTATATCCCTTGGCGTTTATAGCCATCATTATAGGCGTCTGGGAGCTGGTGTGCCGCCTGGGATTGGTGGCGGAATTTATGCTGCCCTCGCCTGGCAAGGTGGTAAGAGCGCTTGTAAACGAGCTTCCGATAATGCTGGAACACAGCCGCATAACTCTGGTGGAGGCGGCGGCCGGTCTGGGTTTAAGCCTCGTGGCGGCTCTGGTATTCGCGGTGCTTATGGATCGCTTTGAGTTCTTGTACAGGGCCGGTTATCCAATTGCCGTACTGACCCAGACCGTGCCTACGGTGGCGGTTGCGCCGCTGCTGGTGCTATGGTTCGGCTACGGCATAGCTCCAAAGGTAATACTTATTTTTGTGGCCTGTTTTTTCCCAATGCTCATTGCCCTTTTGGGGGGATTTGGAGCGGCTGACCCGGGAGTACTGAGGCTGTACCGTTCCATGAACGCCAGCTATCTGCGTATTCTCTGGGACGTCAAGCTGCCTTATGCCATGGACAGCTTCTTTTCCGGACTGAGAATATCCGTATCCTACTCGGTAGTGGGGGCGGTGATCTCCGAATGGCTGGGCGGCAACGGCGGCTTGGGAGTGTACATGACGAGGGTGCGCAAGTCTTTCGCGTTTGACAAAATGTTTGCCGTTATAATCGTTACCAGCGTCGTGAGCCTGATACTCATTAAACTGGTTGACATAATTCAGGCAATGGCTATGCCATGGAAGAAATACGAAAAAAAATAAAGGAGAATTGTTATGAAATTTAGAAAACTCATTTGCCTGCTTTCCGCGGGCGCACTGCTGCTCATGGGCGGCTGCAACAAGGCTGAAGTGACCGGAACGGAAAATGATAAGGAGGTTCAGGGCTCCGAGCCGGAGCTGCGGAAGGTGACTCTCGTTCTGGACTGGACGCCTAATACCAACCATACCGGCTTTTATGTGGCCCAGGAGCTGGGCTATTATGAGGATGAGGGCATAAGCCTTGACATCGTACAGCCAGCGGAGGACAGCACCTATGCCCTTGTGGCCAGCGGTAAGGCCGAGTTCGGCGTTGGCTTCCAGGACACCATCGCGGCCTCTTATGTCTCCGACACCCCTATGCCCCTGACTAATATCGCCGCCATCATCAATCACAACACCAGCGGTATAATTTCACGGGCTGACAAGGGCATCGACAGCTTTGCCAAGCTGGAGGGCCACACCTACGCCACCTGGGACAGCCCCATTGAACAGAACGTAATTAAGGCCGCCATGGCCGCCGAGGGCGGGGATTTCAGCAAGGTAGAGCTGGTTTCTACCACCGTGACAGACGTCATGGCAGCCCTTTCCACCGACCTCATCGACAGCGTCTGGGTCTATGAGGGCTGGGACGTTGCCAAGGCCAAGGTCGAGAACTTTCAGTATAACTACCTTGATTTCGCCAAGAGCGATCCGGTGCTTGACTACTATTCTCCCACTATCATCACCAGCAACGCACTTATCGAAAGCGATTCCGAGCTTATCCGCAGCTTCCTGGCCGCCACCGAAAAGGGTTACAAATATTGTGTTGAGAATCCCGAGGAAGCCGGAAATATCCTCTGTAAGGCCGTACCCGAGCTGGATAGCGCCCTTGTACAGGAAAGCATGAAATTCCTGGCAACAGCCTACATTGGCGACGGCGAACGCTGGGGTTATATTGACGACGCCCGTTGGTCAGGATTTTACAACTGGCTTTACGACAACGGCCTAATCGAAAAGGAGCTTGGTTCCTTCGGCTACACTAACGAGTTCCTGCCCGAATGAGCGTACTAAAGGCTGAAAATCTGTCAAAGGCCTACGAGGGCAGAACGATAATATCGGACATATCCGTTCATATCGAAAAGGGTGAAATGGTAAGCCTGCTGGGCGTCAGCGGCGGGGGAAAGACCACGCTGTTCAACCTGCTGTCCGGGCTGGAAATTCCCGACAGCGGCAGGGTTCTCCTGGGGGAAAGGGTAGTCACCGGCGAAAGCGGACTTGTGGGCTATATGCAGCAGAACGACCTGCTTTTGCCCTTCAAGACCATCGCGGATAACGTCATAATCCCTCTGCTGTTGCGCGGGGAAAAGAAAAAAGCGGCTTTGGAGAGGGCGCTGCCCCTCTTTGAGGAGTTTGGGCTTTCCGGTTTGGAAAACTATTATCCCGCCCAGCTTTCCGGCGGTATGCGCCAAAGGGCGGCCTTAATGCGCAGCTTTTTGTTCTCCTCGGACGTTTTGCTCATGGACGAGCCATTCAGCGCACTGGACGCTATTACCAGGGGGTCGATGCAAAATTGGTTCAGGAGTATTGTCCGGGAGCATGGACTGTCCACATTTTTCATAACTCACGATGTTAACGAGGCGTTGCTTCTTTCAGACCGCATATACATTTTGGGCGGCAGGCCCGGCAGGATAACCCACGAATTTACGAACTCTATCCCCGAAGGAGAAAATCCAGAGCTTACAGAAGAATTTCTGCGAAATAAAATAAGGATAACCGAGCTTATCAACGGAGAAGAATAGGAAAACAGTCCGGCCTTTCACGCTATCTGAGGGTCGGGCTGCTTTTTTATTTCCAAAAAATTCAAATTTAACTATTGAAAAAAACGACTGATTAGTGTATACTACTATTGTGCGTACTGTGAGGACTGATTTCAAGGAGGAATGACCGTGGACGTTATCGCTGCCACTCACAATAAAAATAAAGTTCGGGAGTTTCGGGAGATACTGGGTCCCATGGGATACAATGTGATCAGCGCCGAGGAGGCCGGATATTTTGAGGAGCCGGAGGAAAACGGCGAGACCTTTATGGACAATTCTCTTATCAAGGCAAGGGCCATATACGCCGCCTGCCGTAAGGCGGCCATCGCCGACGACAGCGGCCTCGTCATAGACGCTCTTGGCGGTGAGCCGGGAGTTTACAGCGCCCGCTACGGCGGCCTTGAAAAAAACGAGGATAGGGTGCGGTTGGTGCTTGAAAAAATGGAGGGCGTCCCCGATCCTAAGCGAACGGCGCGGTTCAGGTGCGCCGTCGCCTTTGTATCCGAAAACGGCGAGGAAGTAACCGCCGAGGGCGGCGTGGAGGGGCTTATAACCCTGGCCCCTCAGGGAGAAAACGGCTTTGGATACGACCCTATTTTCTATTCTCCAGAGTTGGGTAAGACCTTCGCTCAAGCCAGCGCGGACGAAAAAAACGCCATAAGCCATAGGGGGAGAGCGTTGAGATCGTTAAGCCAGGAGTTAAGGGCGAGGAGCGATAAATGATGTCAGCCGCTTCATTTATGTTCCCTCAAACATAAAGAAAGGGCGGCCGAAGCCGCCCGGAACATAGGAAGGTTAGTTGCAGCCACAGCCGCAATCGTTGTTGTTGCCGCAGTTACCGCAGCCGAAGCCGTTGCCGCAGCCACCGAGAAGAATTATGATGATTATGATCCAGATCCACTGGCAGCCGTTGTTGTTGCATCCAAACATGATTTTTTGCTGCTTTTTTGATTGATTTTGTTTTGTATTGGCGGCTTTCGCCGCTCACAGTATATACTATGAAATTTGTCGAAAAGTGTTCCATTGTTTGAGTTTATTTCTTTCCAGCCGGGAAATAATAAGTTTGAAAATCATCAAGATTTGAAAAATTCAAGAAAGGATCTGAAGATTTTGAAACGATTTTTATTTATCTTAGCGGCAATGGTGATCGCTCTTTCCGCCTGCGGCGGAGACGATTCCGGCAACAGAAGCGGCCGTGCTGATACCAATCAGTCCGTCGGTTCCGCTAACCCCGGCGGCGATGTGACCAACGGCGGCGTCTATGGCGCTGGCGGCTCCGGCAATGGCTCAGCCACAAACAGCGACCGTAATTCCGGCTCCGACACCGATGGCCGGACAGGCGCTAACGGCAGCATTGACGGCGACGGCATGATAAACGATGCCGAAAACGCCGTAGACGACGCGGCCAAGGGCGTTGG
>CANQKL010000027.1 GCA_947624455.1 uncultured Clostridia bacterium | reverse complement strand
CAAAGGCAGCTTGAGATACATATATCAGGTCTATGACGACGGCTGGGCCGTGGCCTATGAGGGAAGCGCCGACGCGGCCCGCTTTGCGGACGGACTCGGGACGATCAGGGCCTTCGTGCAGTATGGCGGTCTAAACGCCGCCGTCGGTTTCGGCGACCTTAAAATTTACGCCGGAAAATACGAGGACGTTAAAGAGCCAGCCAGATATATGGAATATCTGGATCGGGGGCTGGCGGTCATGAATACAGAGAGCGGCATTTACCTCTCCTGGCGGCTGTTGGGGACGGAAAACTATGATGCCTCATACGACGTGTACCGCAACGGCGAGATCATCGCCACTGTGGGCGATACCACCAACTATACGGACCCCGTCGGCACAGCGAATGACGAATACGCCGTCGCTCCCGCCCACGGTCAGCCCTGCCAGGCAAAAAAGGCTTTCTCCAGCGGCGAGAATTACTTTGATATTCCCCTCTCCCAGCCCGCTCCCGCCACGTTGCCCGACGGTACCGTAGCTGAATACTCCCCCTGGGACGCTACCGCTGGCGACCTTGACGGAGACGGCGAATACGAGCTGATCCAGCGATGGGACGCTCCCCGCCGCCACGCCGCTGATTCAGGATATACAGGAGGACTTATTCTGGACGCATACAAGCAGGACGGCTCCGTGCTGTGGCGCTTCGACTTAGGCGTTAATATCCGCTGCAACACTGAAAACGTATTTTCGGTATACGACTACAACGGCGACGGCATTGCTGAGCTGGCGGCAAAAACCGCTCCCGGCAGCAAGGACGGAACAGGCCGCTTCGTTTCGGAGGCCTCGCTCATTGCCGACATCAGAAATACAGATAACGGCCGCGACTACCGGGCAGCCAGCGGTAAAGTCCTGGACGGACCGGAGTTTTACACCCTTTTCGACGGCCGCAACGGCAAGGCGCTGGACACCGTATATTACCCCATTCCCCGAGGCGACGGGAAGTGGGGCGACAGAGACGCGGGCTGGGGACACAGGGGCGAAAAATACTTTGACGTTCCCGCCTATCTCGACGGCGTACACCCGTATATCGTGCTGTGGCGGGGCATATATCCCGCTCAGTCCGGCTCGAAAAGTCCCGCCAGGACGGCCGCCGCCGCCTTTAAGGTGGAAAACAACCGCCTTAAGCTTGAATACAGCTTCGATACCATGTCCGGTCAGCCGGGCTATGCTTCGGGTAACGAAAAATGTATCGGTCAGGGCAACCACAATATCAGCGTGGGCGACGTTGACCGAGACGGTCTGGACGAGATAGTTTCCGGCGGCCTTTGCCTGGACAACGACCTAACTGTGCTATGGTGTTCGGGCCGGGGCCACGGGGACGCTCAGCACCTCGGCAACTACGACCCCACCACAGAAGGGCTGGAATTTATGACGGTACACGAACACGCCCCCTACGGCATGACGGTATATAACGCCGCCACAGGGGAAACTCTAGGCCACTGGGATGCCAGCGGCGACACGGGGCGCGGCGTTATGGCCAATGTTGGCTCCGGCGGCTACTATCAGCTCTGGGGCGCGGGGACATATCAGTGCAACGGCGGCGACAGCTTCAGCGATACCAATCTCAGCGGACAAAGCTATAATTTCCGCATCTTCTGGGACGGCGACACCTATGACGAGCTGCTGGACGCCACCACGTCCGGCAACGACAATACTCCGTATATTTCCTCCTACAACAAGGACACAGGACATATGGACGAAATATTCCATGCCTGGGACAGCGAGACGGTAAATACCACCAAATCTACTCCCGCGCTGACAGCCGATATTCTCGGCGACTGGCGGGAGGAGCTAATAGCCGTGAGAGAGGACTACAAGGCTCTGAGAGTATTTGTCAGCCCGATCTATACGGAAAACAAGGTGTACACCCTGATGCACGATCCCCAGTACCGTCAGTCCATAGCGTGGGAGCATCAGTATTATAACCAGCCTCCCCACATAGGCTTCTATCTCAGCGGCGACAACGACAAATATGACGAACGCACAAAAAAGCCCGGCATCACAGCGGTAAAATACGTTCCCACGCCCTTTGAAGCGGCGGCGCCTGTAGAAAGGGCCGTACTGTCCGCGCCAAAGTCGCCTGACGAAAACAATATAATCGACCTGGACGGCGACTACTTTCACGCCACTGAGATAATCTCATGGCAGGGCGGCAGCAGGACCGTGGACGGTACTACCCTCAGCGTATCTCCGGGCCGCTATGCCTTCGCGGCGGGAGCTAACCTGCGCCACACCTCGATCAAGAACAGTTGGGGCCTTACCGCGTATGACGGAAAATTCATTTCCATGGCGGCAAACGGCGATTCAAGGACTGTTTACACCATATCCGGCAAAGGCGGCGTGCAAAAAGGCAGGCTCCACTACGACTTTTCCATGCCCAAGACTTACTCCAACTATAACGGATTGCTCCGCGAACGCGGCGGCGATGACACAATGCTCCGTATAGGCGGCGAAATATCTCTGTTCTATGACCGCGAAACGACTTCTCTGCATTTTAACAGCGCGGACGGCGAGTTCATTCACGCCTACGACGGCATGGACGACGCCCAAGGCTGGACGGCTCTCGACGCGGATATCGACACGGCCAACGGCTCGATACTCCTCAAGCTAACCTTTCCCGACGGGAAGGTATACGAAAAGGACTGCGCGGTTTCTATGCGGCCCATAGGCGAAATATCCTTTACGACCTACTATTGGGGCTGCGTACTCTTGGATAATGTGACGCTCAGCTCCGATGACAGGGCGCTGTGGCTTTCCGCCGCGGGCGGCTCCTTTGTATCGCACGATTTTGAACCGGTGAGCGGGAAATTTACAGCTGACTTTGACCTGTTCCCATACGAGATCGCCGATGGAGTCATCGGCCTCACCGGCAAGGCGGCGACTTGGTACAACGGCTTGAACATAGGTATCAAGCTGGACGTTGACGGTACGCTCAAAGCCCATAACGGCAGCGCTTTTGCGGCGTCTCAGCAGATACGCTATTCGGCTGGCGGCAAATATCACATTCACGTCGAAGGCGACGCTGAAAGTAAAAAGTACAGCGTTAAGGTGACCGACGGGGACGGAAAAACCTACGTCCTCGCGGCAGACTACTCTTTCCGTGCCGACGCTCCGGCGATCTCAAGCCTGAACAGGCTCTACCTTCTGGGGGGCGACAATGTTGACGGAGGCAAGTTCGCGGTCGCGAACTTTACCGCGTCAAACGCTGGGACGGAGCCTCCCTCGGCGGCGGTTTTTGCCCCTGAAATAGTAAACACCGTCTTAGGAGCAAAGCCGTATAAGGATGAAACCTTTACCTTTTCGATAAGGGCTGACGGGAATAATCCCGGCGGCGCGGTCATGCCCGACAAGACTACAGTCGCTGTGACCGGCGCGGGCAAGGCGTCCTTCGGCGGTATAAGCTTTACCGAGGCGGGTACTTACAGCTTTGCTATTACCGAGATCAAGGGGAGTCGCGGCGATTATACCTATGACGGCGGCATTTGGGTTCTGACCGTGACCGTGACGGAGAGCGGTTCCCGTCTGACAGCGGACGCAGTCTATACCAGAGACGGACGAGAGGCGGCTCAGGCCGAGTTTGTCAATAAATATAACGGGCCCGGCATTGTAAGCGCTCAGATCCAAGGCGGCATCCTTTCCGTAGAGTGCCAAGGCCAGGCTAATCTTTACGCGGCTCAGTACGACGGCGAAGGCAAGCTCGTTTCCGTTAAGAAACAGAGCTTTGAGGAGGGCGTTGTAAAGACGGATATCCCGTTAGATGCCGACTGTACGGACGTTACGCTGTACGTCTGGAGCGAGGATTTAATTCCGTTTTCGACGCCCGTCAATCTAAAAAGATATTGACGAACCCTCTTTGTGAAAGCTCGATAGGAAGTTCCCTTTCAATAAATAAAAAACATAAAATCTCGGGGTGTGTACCCGAGATTTTATACTATAATCGGTCATTATTTTTCACAGCTCTTAAACGGCGATTTCCACGTGACGAAACTAAAATGCACGACGTTTTTCATGCTTTGTGGCAAAACCTTATACAAAAGAGGAGTCACAAAGCACATCACCGCCGTGTCCGCCAGCTTCAAGGCTCCGGCGGAAAATGTTAGAGCAAAATATTCCGGAACGCCGGCCGAAACAACTTTTTTATAGATCATAAGCTCCCATTCGCTGGTAGGCAGACCGCCGCGCCAGACGGATATGGTGGCCGACAAAACAGAGGATACCACCAAATAAACAAGCGCCGCCGTCGGCAGTCTTTTCCATGAGATCTTTCCTTTTTTCCGAAGCATAACCCCGAAGATGATGGCGCAGGAAGCGGTTATGGCATAGTAAACTATGGTGTCGCTCATATAAACGGCGCTCGACTCGAAAAGGTTTGTAATGTATCCAATGACGAGTCCCGCCGCCGGTTCAAGTACCACCGCCGCCGCCGCGGTGCCTACCGTGTCGAGCCACATTGGAAGCTTCAGTATATGCGCTGTCCAGTAAAACCCAATATTCAGGGCTATGCCAAGAAGCATGACCGAAAGATATTTTATTAGTTCGCGTTTTTTCTCGTCATTCATGGCCGCCGCCCTCCTTTTCCTTTTCCCTTTTCTTCTCCTTTTCTTCGGAGTCCAGCTCCTCCATGAAACCGGCGGTAACTATACCGGCTGGCATAGCTATAATCGCTATGCCGAAAAATGAGGACACCATACTTATAACATGGCCTATATCCGAGGTGGGATAGATATCGCCATAGCCGACCGTCGTCAGAGCGGTGGTGGCCCAGTAAATGGCGTCGAAAAAGGTGGGGAAATTGTCCGCCGGTTCATACACGAACATCACAAGGGCCGAAATGAAAATATAAGCCACGGCAATCAGCATCACCGACGCCAGCGTCCTCCCCTGCTTGCGAAACACATTGATAACTCGGCGGCAGCTCTTGGAGTATTGCAGCAGTTTTACTAAGCGCAGTATTCTCAATATCATAAAGCTCGGCGGAAGCAGCCCTAATGTTGGCAGCAGTCCCGCTATATCCATCAGCGCAAGCGGCGTAAAGGGATAGATGAAGAAAGCCCAGGCGGAATTGTTTTTCATCCTCATATCGTATGTCATCCAGCGCAGTACATAGTCAAAAAACAGGATATATACCGTAACTGACTCGACCGTCTTAAAAATCGGAGCGGAATTATCCCTGAACATCATGGGGACTATGCTGATTATGGCCACTATCATAATGAACCAGTCGTAGCACACGCCATCTCGCCGTTGAGCGTCATCGTTGTGCAAAAGGCCGTAAATATATCTTCTCAACTTTCATTCACCGTCTTTTCCTGGTTGTTTTCATCATCCTCTATGACCGCCACCGGTATCCGCTTTTCAATCGACAGGGAATCCGCCGCCGACTGGGGCAGCAGTCTCAGCGCCAACAGCACAAGCCCAAGGATAATGCCTTTATCAATGATACTTGCCGCCACATAGGATACAACGCTGGAAAAGGTCTCTCCAAAGCCTTCGGCAATCATAGCTTTAGAAATAAAATTTGTCACCGAGTTTGTGTAAGTGGCTGAACCGTAGGCCGCCATGCTCGTGGAAATTCCCAGCATAGTGTCCACCAATACGATTATCATAAAGGCCCAAGGCATACTTTTCCTGTTGCCGATAAGGCCCAGTCTAAGCATGACGCCGAAGGCCCCGGCCATGGCGCCCATCATTATCGCGATGAGGAAGGTATAGGTACTCCAGCCGGAAAAAATGATTTCTATGACCAGCCAGGCCGCCGCCGTATACGCCCCAAAAAGCGGGCCGTCTATGGCCGCCGCAAGGATGGGGCCAAAGGCGTTGAGCCAAAACGGCAGATCGGGGTTGCTGCTGATATACTTGTTGATAAAAAAGTTAATGACAGCCAGCGCGGCCAAAATGACAAATCTGCTCAGGTTCCACCTTATTTTCGTAATTTCAGTCTTATACTCTTTTTGTTTTTTCATATCGGCGCCTCCTTATGCCACAAGATAAGCCGACAACGGCATGAGTATGTGACCGAGTATAACTATGAACATAAGCGTAAAGCTGATTATACGGCCGAAGATCACAGCGAAATAATTGTCGTTGTACTTGTTGCGGATGCGGTTTATATTGATTATGGTCAAGGCCCCGGCGATTATCGTCAGTATGCCCCACACGTTAACATACTCCAGCAGCCCCACGTTTAGCGAATCAGGTAGGAGGTTTGCGCCCACCATTATGTTGGACACAGTACCAAAGAGAACCGCGGGTATCATGCTCAAGGGGTCCACTCTATGGAAGGTGCAGAGGAACATGGTTATGAACACCCAAAGAGAAGTGCCAAACAGGGCGATGAAGCACTTGGCGTACAGCCCCAAGCCCGTTCGGTTAAGCTCCACCTGAGTCATGAATTCCGAGGTGATATCGTTCACCGCGTCCGGTTCGCCGTAAGAGGTATTATAAATACTGGTATACGAGGCGACGTCGCTGCGCGTCAAATAAAAGCCAGGCACGCTGAGGCTGCGATTGATAGCGCTGTTTTCCCCGTCCTTGATAAGTACCACCCTGTCAGCGGAATAGTCCGGTTCAATGTAAAATCTCAGTTGGTGGGACTCCATAGGGAAACGCACCGTCCAGAAATTTTTGTTCACCGTTATATCTATTCTGGCCCGCTGATAGCGCCAGCCGTCAACGACCCCATCCTTCACCACGGAGAGACTGTTTATGACTCCGTTGTAAATATGAAAATTATGGATGACGGCCGGGGCTTACCATTTTAGATTGCCGAAAATTCCCCTTAATATCTTGCGGCTGACCTCGCGTCCGACTTGGGAAAGGGCGCTGTTGGCGACCTTGTTCACCATGGCAAATTTCTTTTTGCGTTCCTTTTCCAGTCTAGCTTCCTCCCGCTCCTTTTCACGGCGGGCGCGGTCCTCTTCCCTTTCGGCCTCATGGCGTTCCCGAGCCTCCTCCTTCTCTCGGGCGATACGTTCCTTTTCGGCTTCCTTTTCTTCCTTGATACGTTCTTTTTCAGCCTCGGCGGCGGCTTCGGCTTCCTCCCGCTCCTTGCGGTCCTCCTCCAGTTCCTCATAGGCCGAACGGTTGTCCACGGCGTCCTTGTACTTTAGATACAAGTCGGAGCTGTTGACAAGCCTTTGGCGGACGTCATCGCCGCACGGCCCCATAAAGCTTTGAGGCGGCAAGATGAAGGCCCGCTGTACCACCGAGGGCGCTCCTTCCTCGTCTAAGAAGGACACCAGAGCTTCGCCCGTACCCAAAACGGAAATCACTTCCTCAGTGTCAAACGCGTGGTTTGCCCTAAAGGTCTGAGCGGCAACCTTAACGGCCTTCTGCTCCGAGGGGGTAAAAGCTCTCAGCGCGTGCTGAATACGGTTGCCAAGCTGGGCTAAGATAGTTTCGGGAATGTCCGCCGGACTTTGCGTAATGAAGTAGATGCCCACGCCTTTGGAGCGTATCAGGCGGATAACCTGCTCGATTTTATCCAACAGGGCTTTGGGGGCGTCCTTGAACAGGAGATGGGCTTCGTCAAAGAAGAAGGTCATTCTCGGTTTATCCAGGTCGCCCACCTCGGGCAGTATTTCATACAGATCGGTGAGCAGCCACAGCAGGAAGGTCGAATACATCAGGGGGTGATTGGAAAGCTTCACACAGTCGAGAACGTTGATTATGCCCCGGCTGTCCGTGGCCGTCCTTATCCAATCCTTAATATCCAGCTCCGGTTCGCCGAAAAATATGTCGCCGCCCTCATTTTCAAGGGACAGCATGGCGCGGGTGATAGCGCCCACGCTCTGAGAGGACACATTGCCGTATTCGGCCTGTATCTCTTTGGCGTTCTCGGATATATAGTTGAGCATGGCTCTCAGGTCTTTCATATCTATAAGCAAAAGATTTTTGTCGTCGGCCACGCGGAAGGCTATTTCAAGCACGCCCTCCTGAGTGGGATTCAGATCCATGAGGCGTGCCAGCAAAGTGGGTCCCATATGGGATACGGTGGTTCTTACGGGGATACCCTTTTCTCCGTACACGTCCCAGAACATTACCGGAAACTCCTTATATTCAAAGCCCTCGGTAACATGGCACTTTTCCAACTGCTCAGTTACGTGCTTATTGTCCTCGCCCATTTTGGCAATGCCGCAGACGTCGCCTTTGATATCGACCATAAATACAGGCGATCCCGCCATGCTCAGCGTCTCGGCCATAACTTTGAGGCTTATGGTTTTACCGGTACCCGTAGCGCCGGCAATAAGTCCGTGACGGTTGGCCATTTCGGGCCTGAGCATAATAGGCTCCCGGGGATCCTCGCCGGTCGCTATCCACAGCTTCCCTTCACTCGTGTACATTTTCGTTCCTCCTTAAAATTATATAGTGGGTGTCCAATATACGTTGTTGTATATATCGGTCAAGCGGAACAGCGCCTGGCAGCTTTCGTTCACGGTCACGGAACCGATTTCCGGTTCGCCGTTCACCGTATACTGTTCGCCAAGGTAGTAGCTGTCCACGAATTCGCCGTCATAGGTGTAATAATCACAAAGGAAGTCTATCTCATCCCCGTTCTGAAGTTCAATGAGGCCCTTCGCCACCGTGTCGGCTGAGTCCGCATAGTCCGGCTGCGCTCCCAAAACGCTGCCGTAGGGATCGTCCTCGGTGAATTCCAGTATCAAATTCACAAGCTCGCCGTTGAGCATGGCGGGTACGCGGCCCCTGATGGTGTACGCCCCATCGCCGTGAGACTCGGCTGAAACCATGTAATAGCTCACGGCCTGTCCGTCGATGGACAGCCATGTTCCGTCATAGTCGGCGATCAGGTTGCCATCGTCGTCGAAAGACGCGGAATTGTCCATTCCCAGATCTATATACCCTTCCCCGTCGTCCAGGAACACGCTGAGCTCCACGTCCTGCACAAGCTCCCACTGATCCTCGTCGAGGCTAAGGACTTTTTCGCCGTCACGGTTTTCCGAGAAAATAAGCGCCCCTTCGTCCAGCATATTTTTCGCGTAATAGTTCGCACTGTCCGTTATTGCGCGTCCGTCTATCCAGCTCGTATCCATTCCGGATGTAAAGCCGGACAGCATACTCAGGTCGCCGCCGCCCAAAATCGAACCGAGGAGATCGCCGATAGCGCCGCTGCCGCTGGGCTGCTGTATCTGAGCGCCCGAACCCATCAACTGGCCCAAAAGGTCGGTGATAGAGCCTGACTGGCCGCCGGCGGTCATCTGGCCGCCGAGCTGAAGACTGGCGAAAGCACGGATACATTCGCTGTAATCCTCGTCCATGTCGATTTTGTCGTAGGTGGAGATCATTCCGCCCACCTTTGAAGGATTTGCATAGGGGAAATAAATGGAAATGCCCTGGGAGTTGTTCATTCCTCGGCTGGCGCGGTTGTAAACCACGCCGGTCTTTAAGGCCTCGGCCAGCTCCTTGCCCTCGCTTGTACCCATGCGGTTAGCAAGGTCGATGAGATCCACCTGATCAATGTGAACGGACTGGGCAAACTCGCGCACGCCGCTGCGGGCGTTAGAAACCGCGGCGTAATCTCCGTTCTTTATGAGACGGGATACGCTTTTTGCGAAGTCGGTAAGCCTGCCCTCCGAGGCGTCCTTTATCTGGGCCAGATCAATGACGGAAAGGGTCGTCTGACCCCGAGGAGTTTTGTCAACAAAGGTGTCGGCGATTATCTTGCCGATTTCCGGCGTGCTGATGGAAGTATTTTCCGATATAGCATTGAGCCAGTCTGTATAATACCAGCCAGAACCAGGCTCGGTTTCTTCGGAGGCTATCATATAGTCCGCATAGTCCTCAAGCGTAAGGCCCGTTTCGAGAGTCGCCATGAGACAGGCGTCAAAGCCGATGAAGTCAAAGGTACAGTTCCCGTCGTCAAGAGCCTTATCCAGCTTATCGAGCGTCATTGAGCCGCTGCTCGGGTAATTCATATCATAGCCGTATCCGCCGGTAGAACCGCCGCCGTGATCCCAAAGTATCAGCTCGTAACGGTCAGCCGGATAATTTTGCTTACAGTAACGTATGAACTCGGAGAGAGTGTTCGGATCTGTCATAGCTTTTGAACCGAGTCTTGGTACTAAGCGCTCGAGACCGCCGTCGGTGATTTTGTATATTTGATTGGTGTCGGCGCTGATCACATTGTTCTGCCATCTTGACGCGCCGCCAGTCTCAATGATGACATTTACCTTATCGCTGAGCCGAGCCTGGAGCATTTCCTGAAGGTCGGCTGTGGCGGCGCCGCTCTTAGCTTCAAGATCAGTACCGCACATATAGAGCATAACGGTAACTGTGTCTCTGCCATTCCCAACAATTTTCGTCCGCTTCGGCGCGTTTGTAACATTGAGCTGCTGGTAATTGCTGTTTTGGCTGTATGAAGCGGGGGCCGAGGTGTCGAGATAGCCGCCGAGCAGATCTGAAAGACTGCCGGACGGGGCGTTGACAGCCTGACCCTGATCCATGCCGTAGCCGCCCATAAGGCCGCCCAGCAAATTGCCCATACCGCCGAACAGGGAAAACAGTATCACCGCGCCGACGACAAGAATTATCAGCAGCAGACAGCCGCAGCCAGCGGGGCGGCGGCCCATGCCGTTGCCCAGGCCGCCGGCGCCGTTATTACCGCCGGACATGAGGCCCCCAAGGATGGATCCGACTAAGCCGCCCATAAGCGCACCGCCCATTCCTCGGTCGCCGCCCGTCATATCCCTTTCATTTTGTTCGAGGTCTGGATTTTCAATACCGCTTTCCTGACCGGGTATATCTTGCGGCCTTCTCCGTCCGAGAGGGCCTGACATACCTAATCCCGAACCCCGGCGTCTTATTGGGCCGCCCTGAGAAGGCGTCCGCTTTTGCCGCTGGGGAGGCCGATTTCTTCTCTCCATAAAGCTTTTCCTCCATTTTACGATCCTTTTTATGTAATTATATCATATACTCCAAAATTTTACAAGGAATTTATAAAAAAATGTAAAAAATATTGACAAAATGGCTTTTATATGGTAAAGTGTTGCCATAAAATGGTGTAAGGAGGAAGCGGTATGGATATGAAAAGGCTCTTAAAGGCCGGACTCTCGGCTTTGGTTGTAGCGCTGCTGGCAGTCGGCCTGTATATTTTCGGTATTTTGCCAAATGAACAAACTGATCGCGAGATATCATCCTCGACTGAGGATAGCCTTATAGCAGATAATGTTACCGAACAAAATACATCGGATGGAACCGGCGGCTCCGTTTCGCCCGAAGGGGCTGCTTTGGAACAGGAATTTTCCCTTGACGAGGACGGTTCCTATACGTCAAAGGAAGAAGTTGCCCTTTACCTTCACGAGTACGGCAAACTGCCTTCAAACTATATAACAAAGGAGGAAGCCCGCGACTTGGGTTGGGACAGCAGAAAGGGCAACCTTTGGGATGTAGCTCCGGGCAAATCCATCGGCGGCAGCCACTACGGCAACTATGAGGAGCTTCTGCCGGAGAACGACTATAGGGAATGTGACATAGACTATAGTGGCGGTCGGCGGAACGCAAAGCGCATAGTTTACTCCGACGACGGAGATATCTACTATACCGAGGATCATTACAATACCTTTGAGGAGCTTTATAAAGGAGAAATAGATGAAAACAGTTTATTTGAGCCGTGAGGACGCCGCCGACCTTGATATGCTGTACGGTTGTCTGGACAGAGAGCTGCAATTTCCTGATTATTTTGGGCATAATCTCGACGCCTTGTACGACGTTCTCACGGATATATGCGAGGAGACGCACATAAGCCTGCCCGAAGCTGGGCTGCCGGATAAAGTCAGCCGCGTCCTTCTGGACGCCGAGCGGGATAACAAGGCAATCCATCTGCACTTTCGCCCATCGTCTTGGCTTTAAAGTCAGGAATGTCAAAAAATAGTCGTGATATATTGCAGAAAAAATATACAATCCCGGGTACATGCCTCGGGATTGTATATTTTATTCAAACATTATTTTTCACAGCTCTTAATTTGTTGCAAAGCCTTATACAAAAATGGAAAAGAAAAAATTTTTCGTTTAAATATAGGGCATGGCATAACTCCTTTCAGATAATATCAATGCAATGATATATCTGAAAGGAGCTTTGGCGCGGAGAATAAGCAGAAAATATTTTTAGTATAGCGCCTTTAAGAAAAGAAATACTTCGTTTCCTTTTTTATTAACATACGCGTATTTGTCCGTTTCAAAACCTAAGCTTTGGTGCAGAGCTATACTTGCAATATTGTCGCTTCGGATATCTTGTAATACAATTTTGTAGCCCTTACTTTCGGCTATTTCCAAAGCGGCGTTCATAGCCTTTTTCCCAATCCCTGTCTTTGATACGCTGAAAACACCTCCGTACCAATTGAGATAATTTTGTCGGAACGTTGAAACAAAGAAATTGTGCCAATTATGGCGCCGTTATAAATAATGGCAAACATTTCAAAATATTTACCTTGGTACTCGCGCTTGTTCCAATTGCAAATTATGCTTTGTATTTCTTCTACTGACATTTCAGTATATAAAAATTTCTGCAAAACAATTGCGTCGTCATATATGAAATTCCTTAATGTTACCATACAGATTTATCCCCTTAATTCTAATAGTTTCAACATTTATCATTTTATCAAAGCCAAACAAAAAAGTCAACGGATTATATACATTTCCATACAATACCGCCCTATGCGGGGCGCGACAACCCACGGCACGGCGCAACCCAAGCCCGGCGTATTTCAACTCACACGCCCCTTGCGGGGCGCGACAATGCGAGGAGGCAAACGATGTGTATTTGACAGATTTCAACTCACACGCCCCTTGCGGGGCGCGACTCGGCTGGCGTAAATGTCCACGCCCGCTTTTGCATTTCAACTCACACGCCCCTTGCGGGGCGCGACGAAGCCTCTACTCTTCCGTGATTACAACCCTATTGATTTCAACTCACACGCCCCTTGCGGGGCGCGACGATAAAGGACGAAAACGGCAAGCCCGTAATGCTGATTTCAACTCACACGCCCCTTGCGGGGCGCGACTGATGGGCCTACACAGGAGGTGAGGGCATGAAAATTTCAACTCACACGCCCCTTGCGGGGCGCGACCCTACATATCGTATGGCATGGCCGCGCCTACCACTTAGAAGCGGACATTTTTACTTATTTTTATATGCTTTTACATTTTTCATTGGTAAAGCGTTTATTTATTCGGCGAACCTAACCGAAAACTTCTATTGCCCGAGCTTCGCTTACGGGCAAGTCTCATAAAATCAACGGGCCTTCCGGGTCATAGGTTTTCTTTGCACCGATGTGTTCAATTTTGTTTTTCCAGTTGTTACCGAGATAGTATATCCGTATACTGTCACGATCTTTGTCAATGATTTTTTCCAGCTCATTTTTCAGTTTTAAAAAGGTTCCGTAATCCACGTCCACCTCAAAGACCGAATTCTGCACCCTTTGGCCATAGTTTACACAGGCCTTCGCCACCCTCCGGAGCCGTTTGCCGCCGGAGGTATCTGTCACCGAAACATCATAGCTCACAAGCGCCATCATAAAAATCACCTTACTATAAAGCACGGGTACTCCTCAAGCTCCCCGCGGACATATTTCGCCAAAAGCTGGCTTTGTACATAGGGGAGAAGCCCCAGCTTGATTTTTTGTTTTAAATACGGATGGACGATATCCGAGCGTTTCTTCTCCTGCCATTTTGTGAGAACCTTTTTTCGTCCGTCTTTGGTGAGGAAAACCGCGCCGCTCACCTGTTCCTCAAAATCATCAGCTTGGACAGTTTTAAGATTTATAAGCGTCAGCACGAACCTCTCCGCCACGCACCGCGTCTCCTCCACCAGGTCACAAGCCAAGGACTCTCGCCCCGGTCTGGGCGCGTGGTAAAAACCCATATAGCTGTCCAGCACCACTGAATTCAGAGCGGCGGCGTAATCCCCCACCAAAAAGGTCAAAGCCTTTCCTCCACAGTGACGCCGTCGGGCAGATCGCCCTCCACCTCAATCACATAGTCCTCATAGCATCTGGGGGCGGCGGCGGAATCCTTTTTTTCTATCTTCACCTTGTCAAAGAGGACGCCGGAGGGAGCGTTGCCCAGGACGGAGTCGTGGCGGAAAATTATGAGCTTCCTCATGCACATCTTCCCCCGGGCGGCGCTGTGGTCATGCTCGAA
>CANQKL010000026.1 GCA_947624455.1 uncultured Clostridia bacterium | reverse complement strand
CAGGGGGGGCCGGGGCGGAGGAATACTGGGTTATATGTCGGCCATATTGTTTATCCGCCTTATATCTCCGGTTGGCACAGTCCTTCTGCTCTGGGCGCTCATATTGGTCTTTGCCGTGGTGGTGACAGGGACTACCCCTTTCATCAGGCTGGCGGATATGATTGATCGTTGGATCGAGGAACGCCGCGCCGCGGAGGATGAGGATAGTGAGGCCGAACCCGCCGCGTTTGCCGAACCAAAGCCCATAGATTACAGCGGCTCCGACGCCGCTGTGAGGCGCAGGAGGGCCGCGTCTAAGCCTGAAAAAACCGGGCTGATCGAGAAGCTTAGATCGAAGCTGGCCAAGTCCAAAGCAGACGGCGAAGCGAAGAATATAAAAAAGGATAAAAGCGGCTCCGGCAATTCCCAAAGCAAGAAAAAGAAAAAGGCTTCCTCCACGCGCAAGGTCAAGCCGCAGATGGTGGAGCCAGCGCGGAGCATGGATACCGGCGTGACTGGGGACGTTAAGATCAGCCTTTTTGACGCCGCGCCAGAGACTGGGGAAGTGCCTGCGGAGATAGCCGAGATGGCAAAGGCTGAAAGCGGAGCTGTGGAGGCTCCGGCTAAGGCGGAGGAAAAACCCAAGGCCGAACCGGCCATACCGGTGACTGACGACGAGATAGACGACAGCTTCATTCCCTACAAGTTCCCGCCCATAAAGCTTTTGGGCAGGGAAAAGCCCTCGAAGGACAATGCCGCTGAGGGCGACGTTCGGCGTATGGGCCAAAAGCTTATCGAAACGTTGCGTTCCTTTGGGGTCGAGGCCAAGATAATCGAAATAATCAAGGGCCCGGCTATAACTCGTTTTGAGATATCTCCCGCCGCCGGGGTCAAGGTCAACAAGATAGTCAACCTTTCCAACGACATAGCCCTCAATCTGGCGGCTGTGTCAGTCCGCGTGATAGCGCCCATCCCCGGCAAGGCCGCGGTGGGCATCGAGGTACCCAACGAAAAGACCGCCACGGTTCGTCTCCGAGACGTTATTGATACCGATGAGTTTCGGAACTTCAAAAGCAGGACGGCCTTCGCCCTTGGAAAGGACGTCAGCGGCAAGGTTCGCATAGCGGATATCTCTAAGATGCCCCATCTGCTCATAGCCGGCGCCACCGGCAGCGGTAAGTCGGTCTGCATCAATTCGCTCATCACCAGCATAATCTATAAGGCCGACCCCAACGAGGTCAAGCTCATTATGATAGACCCCAAGGTAGTGGAGCTTCAGGTATACAACGGGATTCCCCATCTGCTGATCCCAGTGGTGACCGATCCCCGCCGGGCTGCGGGAGCGCTCAACTGGGCTGTGCAGGAGATGGTAAAGCGGTACAAGCTCTTTGCCGAAAACAACGTCCGCAACCTCCACGGCTATAACGAGCTTGCCGAGGTAAACGGCGAACGCAAGCTTGAACAGATAATAATTATTGTGGACGAGCTGGCTGATTTGATGATGGTCAGCGCCAAAGAGGTGGAGGACAGCATCTGCCGCCTGGCTCAGATGGCCAGAGCGGCGGGTATGTATCTCGTCATAGCCACCCAGCGGCCCTCCGTTGACGTAATTACGGGCCTTATCAAGGCCAACGTACCCAGCCGCATAGCCTTTGCCGTGTCCAATCAGATAGACAGCCGCACCATCCTCGATATGGGCGGAGCCGAAAAGCTGCTGGGCAAGGGCGATATGCTGTTCCTTCCCATGGGAGCCAACAGCCCGATACGTATTCAGGGCGCCTTTGTTTCCGACGCTGAAACTGAGGCCATTGTGGAATACATCAAGCAGGATTTCAGCGCTAAGTATGATGAGGACATAATCGAGCATATCGAACGGGGAGCCGAGGAAAACGGAGCCAACTCCGACGATGACGGCGGCGAGGCTGATGAAATGCTTCCGGCGGCGATCCAAGCCGTGGTTGAGGCGGGACAGGCCAGCGCAAGCCTGCTCCAGCGTCGGCTCAAGGTGGGGTACGCCCGGGCTGGACGTCTCATTGACCAACTGGAGGAGAGGGGCATAATCGGGCCTCACGAGGGCAGTAAGCCCCGGGCCGTGCTTATGAGCCGCACAGAATTTTTGGAGATGCAGGCCATGGGCAACACGGACGAATAACTGTAAGAAGGAGCTGCAAAAACAGTTCCTTCTTTTTCTATCCCTCGAAAAGTCAAAGCTCCATATAATTTATTATTCTATTGACAAAACAAATATTGTCAGGTATAATGAAATAGTAAAAACAAAGGGAAAATGAAAGGAGAAAAAACATGACAGACGAGAAAAAGTCCGCTGGAAACAGCAGACATTCTTTCGGCGGCTCCATCGGCTTTGTACTGGCGGCCGCTGGCAGCGCCGTGGGATTGGGCAATATCTGGCGGTTCCCTTATCTTGCCGCTAAAGATGGGGGAGGAATGTTCCTCCTGATCTATATTATACTGACTCTTACCTTCGGCTTTAGTCTGCTGATAACCGAGGTTGCTATCGGCCGTAAAACCAAGCAAAGCCCCTTGACGGCTTATGGAAAAATACATAAAAAATGGAAATGGATCGGCGTTTTGGCCTGCCTGGTTCCAGCTATAATCATGCCGTATTACTGCGCTATCGGCGGCTGGGTTATCAAGTATTTAGCCGAGTACGTGACCGGCCAGGGAGCGGCTACCGCCGTGGACGGCTATTTCTCTAACTTTATTTCCGGTCAGGCCCAGCCTATACTTATGATGCTGATATTTCTGGCTATCGTGGCTGTGGTGGTATACCGAGGGGTGAACAAGGGGATTGAGTCGCTGTCCAAGGTGTTGATGCCAGCGTTGATAGTGCTTGTGTTTGTCATAGCGATATTTTCGCTGACCATCAGCTACACCGACGAGGCCGGCGTCACCCGCACGGGACTGCAAGGGTTGAAGATATATATTATCCCCAATTTTAAGGGACTGACCTTCCAACGGTTTTTTAGTATTCTTTTGGACGCTATGGGCCAGCTGTTTTTCAGCCTCAGCGTAGCTATGGGGATAATGGTGGCTTATGGCTCCTATCTCAACGACGACGCGGATCTGGGCAAGTCGGTCAATCAGATAGAAATTTTTGACACCTTTGTTGCTATTATGGCGGGCGTTATGATAATTCCGGCGGTATTCACCTTTGCCGGAACCGAGGGCATGGATGCTTCTGGCCCCGGCCTCATGTTCATTACCCTGCCCAAGGTCTTTGAGGCCATGGGTACGGTGGGCAAAATCGTCGGCGCCTTGTTTTTCATTATGGTGCTTTTTGCGGCGTTGACGAGCGCGGTTTCCATTATGGAGGCTGTGGTATCCAGCTTTATGGATGAATTCGGCATTTCCCGCAACAGGGCCGTACTCATTGAAACGGTAATTGCCGGGGTAGTGGCTACGGTGGTCTGCCTGGGCTATAACAAGCTCTATTTCGAGGTGACTCTGCCCACCGGCGCGTCGGCCCAGATATTGGACATTATGGACTACGCCAGCAATAACGTGTTCATGCCCCTAATTGCAATCTTTACCTGCATACTTATCGGCTGGGTGGTAAAGCCGAAAACTGTCATCGACGAGGTTGAGCGTACCAATCATCGGAAAATGGGCCGTAAGGCGCTGTATGTGGCAATGATAAAGTATGTCGCCCCGATAATGCTCATAGTCCTGTTCCTGAAATCTATAGGTTTATGGTGAGAAATAATAAAAAGGAGAGATAAGTATGGTAACATTTCAGCTTGTGGAAAGAACCGGCGAGACTCTGACTTACGAATACTATCCCGAGGACGATCACACCGGCGCGCCGGGGATAATCGTGGTCGATCTCGCGAGAATGGCTGTGGACATGAGGAAACCCGCGGAAAAGGATGTGTTCCGTCCCGCCTCCGATGAGGAAAAAGCCGCTATGCAGGCCGGTCTTAACGCCATGCGCGAGAAGCGGGGGGACGCCCCTCTTGACAAGGATATTTTGGATAAGATGACCCAGGCCGCCGGGAAATATGTTTACCTTGACCCGGCTATGCAGCAGATCGCCGGGGCCTTCTATTCCGGCAATCCTATTGAAAGCGGCAGGGTTGACTGATGTCGGAGCGTTTTTCAAGGACAGAGCTGCTTTTAGGCCGGGAGGCTATGGAAATACTTGAAAATTCCCATGTGGCGGTGTTCGGTGTGGGTGGAGTTGGCGGCTATGCGGTGGAGGCTCTGGCCCGCAGCGGCGTGGGAACCCTGGATTTAGTTGACAGTGACCGCGTCAGCCTTTCTAACCTCAACCGTCAGGTGATCGCCCTTGAAAGTACCGTCGGCCGCTATAAAGTCGATGTGATGGCCGAGAGGATAAGGGAGATAAATCCAAAGGCGGCGGTGAACGTCCATCGCTGCTTTTTCCTGCCCGATACGGCGGAGGAATTTGACTTCGGCGCATACTCCTGCGTGGTGGACGCGGTGGACACCGTCACAGCTAAGATTGAACTCGTCCTCCGGGCCCAGGCGGCGGGTACGCCCGTTATAAGCAGCATGGGCGCGGGAAACAAGCTGGATCCCACGGCCTTTGAAGCGGCGGATATATATGAAACTTCTGTTTGCCCCTTGGCCAGGGTCATGCGCCGAGAACTGAAAAAGAGAGGGGTAAAGAGCCTCAAGGTGGTCTATTCCAAGGAGCCGCCCCTAACCCCTTCCGGAGAGGATCAGTTCGGCGGCCGCGTCCCCGGCTCCGTTGCCTTCGTACCGTCCGTGGCGGGGCTTATTATCGCCGGGGAAGTGGTGAAGGAGCTCATCGGGGCAAAAGCTGATACAAAATAAATCGCGACATAAATAAAATATTGGAGGATAAAAATGCGAATATTAAGAAAGCTTGCCTCACCGTTCAACCCTGGCCGCGAACCGTTTATTATCCAAAACTCACAAAAAAATCCTAAAAAAATTTAATGTTTTTTCTCAAAAATACTTGACATTTTCAGGTAAACTTGTTATAATACTGAATTGGTGCAGGGGCTGTACTATTTTGTCGTGCTGTCCCGCATACGTTATAAACGGAGGTGAAATCATGCCGACATTTAACCAGCTTGTCAGAAAGGGCAGAGAGGTGAGCTTGTCCAAATCCAAGTCTCCCGCTCTTCAAAAGGGACTCAATTCCCTTAAAAAGCTCCCTACTGATCAGAGCGCTCCTCAGAAGAGAGGCGTTTGCACCGTGGTTAAGACCACCACGCCTAGGAAGCCTAACTCCGCGCTTCGTAAGATTGCCAGAGTAAGGCTCTCCAACGGTATCGAGGTTACCAGCTATATCCCCGGCGTAGGTCACAACCTGCAGGAGCACAGCGTAGTTCTCATCCGCGGAGGGAGAGTTAAGGACTTGCCCGGCGTAAGATACCACATTATCCGTGGTACTCTGGACGCAGCAGGCGTTGCAAAGAGAATGCAGAGCCGCAGCAAGTACGGCGCCAAGAGGCCCAAGAAGTAAGGGCCAAACCGGTTTTCGGCAGGAATTTCATCAGGAAATTTTCTCCGCAGATCGGAAAAATAGTGCGACTGCGGATTTTTATATATTTGTTGTTGCACTGACGGCCTGGAACACGGCCGAGTACCTGTGAATTCATCTAAATTTTAATGAAGGAGGGAAGACAAGTGCCAAGAAGAGGTTTTGTTCCCAAACGTGACGTATTACCCGATCCCGTGTATAACGACGTGATCGTGACCCGGCTTATCAACAATATCATGCTCGACGGCAAGAAAGGCGTGGCTCAGAAGATCGTTTACGGCGCCTTCGATATTGTTAACGCTAAGACCGGCAAGGATCCCCTTGAAGCTTTCCGTGAGGCTATGGACAATATTATGCCCGTTCTTGAGGTAAAGGCGAGACGTGTAGGCGGCGCCACATATCAGGTGCCCATGGAGGTTCGTCCCGAGCGCAGACAGACTCTGGGCCTTCGCTGGCTGACTACATTTAGTCGCAGCCGCAGCGAGCGCACCATGAGCGAGCGCCTGGCCGGCGAAATCATGGACGCCATCAACGGACTGGGCGGCGCGGTCAAGAAGCGCGAGGAAACCCACAGAATGGCTGAGGCCAACAAGGCTTTCGCCCACTATCGCTGGTAGTCTTGCTTTGCCGCAAGGCTTGTTCTGCCGTGAATTTACGGCGGAACGCGCATCGCCGTTTCCCGTCAGTGAATGGAGAGATTTCGGCGGCGCAAAAAAACAGTGCGAAATAAAGCTTCGGCTGTTTCGCATTAATCCAATAGCTATCCTTATGGAAGGAGGAAAAAAATGCCAAGACAGTACAGCTTGGAAAAAACTCGTAATATCGGCATTATGGCTCATATAGATGCCGGTAAAACGACGACGACGGAAAGAATTCTTTACTATACAGGCAAGACCCATAAAATAGGCGAGGTTCACGAGGGCGCGGCCACAATGGACTGGATGGAGCAGGAGCAGGAGCGCGGTATTACCATCACATCCGCCGCTACTACCGCTTTCTGGAAAAATCACCGCATCAATATCATTGACACACCCGGCCATGTGGACTTTACCGTTGAGGTACAGCGTTCTCTGCGCGTGCTTGACGGCAGCGTTACCGTACTTTGCGCAAAGGGCGGCGTTGAGCCTCAGTCCGAGACTGTTTGGCGCCAGGCGGATAAGTATCACGTACCCCGCATGGCCTATGTCAACAAGATGGACATTATGGGCGCCAACTTCTACAATGTCGTTCAGATGATGAAGGACAGGCTCAAGTGTAACGCCGTCCCGATTCAGCTTCCCATCGGCGCTGAGGATACCTTCAAGGGCATTATCGACCTTGTTGAGATGAAGGCCTATGTATACTATGACGACCTCGGAAAAGATATCCGTCAGGAGGAGATCCCCGAGGATATGCGTGAACTGGCCGAAAAATACCACAGCGAGATGGTAGAGCATGTTGCCGAGATGGATGAGGAGCTTATGATGAAGTACCTGGAGGGCGAGGAGCTCACCATCGACGAGATCAAGTCCTGCATCCGTAAAAGCACCATTGCCAATGAAATGGTACCTGTAGTCTGCGGTACCTCTTACCGCAACAAGGGCGTTCAGAAGCTCCTTGACGCGGTCATAGACTATATGCCCTCTCCTATTGACGTACCTCACATCAAGGGTATCAATCCCGAGACTGAGGAAGAAGAGGAACGCCCCTCCAGCGATGACGAACCCTTCAGCGCTCTGGCATTCAAGATAATGACAGACCCCTTTGTGGGTAAGCTGGCGTTCTTCAGGGTATACTCCGGCACCGTCGAGACAGGCTCTTATGTGCTGAACAGCTCCAAAAATGTAAAGGAGCGCATGGGACGCATCCTTCAAATGCACGCCAATAAGCGCGAGGATCTGGAGATAGTTTACAGCGGCGATATTGCCGCCGCCGTTGGTCTTAAATCCACCGGCACCGGCGATACTCTCTGCGATGAAAGGCATCCCATCATTCTTGAGAAGATGGAATTCCCCGAGCCTGTTATCCGCGTGGCCATCGAGCCTAAGACCAAGGCCGGTCAGGAAAAAATGGGTATCGCCCTGGCTAAGCTGGCCGAGGAGGATCCCACCTTCAAGACCTACACCGACGAGGAGACCGGCCAGACCATTATCGCAGGTATGGGCGAGCTTCATTTGGAGATCATCGTTGACAGACTGCTGCGCGAGTTCAAGGTAGAGGCCAATGTGGGCAAGCCCCAAGTATCCTATCGTGAGACTATCCAAAAGCCCGTCAAGATCGAGCATAAGTATGCCCGTCAGAGCGGTGGTAAGGGTCAGTACGGTCATGTATTCATCGAGATCGAACCCCTCGAACCCGGTAAGGGCTATGAGTTCGTCAACAAGATCGTGGGCGGCGCTATCCCCAAGGAATATATTCCCGCTGTTGACGCAGGTATTCAGGGCGCTATGCAGTCCGGTGTGCTTGCCGGTTACAATGTGGTAGACGTAAGAGTAACTTTGTTCGACGGCTCCTACCACGAGGTCGACTCCTCTGAAATGGCCTTTAAGATCGCCGGTTCTATGGCGTTCAAGGAGGGCTGCAAGAAGGCGGATCCCATACTCAAGGAGCCGATCATGAAGGTTGACGTTACGGTTCCCGAGGAGTATATGGGCGATGTGCTGGGCGATTTGTCCTCCCGCCGTGGACGTATCCTCGGTATGGACGACGTTAACGGCACCAAGCAGATCAGTTCCTTTGTTCCCCTCAGCGAAATGTTCGGCTACGCCACCGATCTTAGAAGCAAGACTCAGGGCCGCGGCGCTTACACCATGACGCCCGACCACTATGAGGCCGTGCCTAAGAGCATTATGGAGGACATCATCAGCGCTAGAACTAAGAAAGCCTGAGAAATGGATGTTCACAGATAATTTTCAATATTTGTAAAAAAAGTATTGATTTTTATCCCGATTTCAATTATAATATAATTAAATACGAAACAAAATCATAAAGGAGGCAATTTACAAATGGCTAAGGAAAAATTTGAAAGAACTAAACCTCATGTTAACATTGGTACCATTGGTCACGTTGACCATGGCAAGACCTCTCTCACCGCCGCGATCACAAAGGTTCTCGGCATGAAGGGTCAGGCTAACTACACCGCTTACGATCAGATCGATAAGGCTCCCGAGGAAAAGGCTCGTGGAATCACGATATCCACCGCTCACGTTGAGTACGAGACTGATCAGCGTCACTATGCTCACGTTGACTGCCCCGGCCACGCCGACTATGTTAAGAACATGATCACCGGTGCCGCTCAGATGGACGGCGCTATCCTGGTTGTTTCCGCCGCTGATGGCGTTATGCCCCAGACTCGCGAGCATATCCTGCTTGCCCGTCAGGTTGGCGTTCCCTATATTGTTGTATTTATGAACAAGGTTGACCAGGTTGACGATGATGAGCTTCTTGAGCTGGTTGAGATGGAGATCCGCGAGCTGCTTTCCGAGGATGAGTTCCCCGGAGACGAGGTTCCTGTTGTAAGGGGCAGCGCCCTTCAGATGCTGGAGTCCACCTCCACCGATGTTAACGATCCCGTTTACAAGCCCGTTCTCGACCTTATGGATGCTGTTGACAGCTATATCCCCACTCCTCAGCGTCCCACCGACGCTCCCTTCCTTATGCCTGTTGAGGACGTATTCTCCATCACCGGCCGCGGCACCGTTGCCACCGGTCGTGTAGAGAGAGGTACTCTTAAGGTTTCCGAGGAAGTTGAGATCGTCGGTCTTACCGACGAGGCCCGCAAGGTCGTTGTTACCGGTATCGAAATGTTCCGCAAGCTCCTTGACAGCGGACAGGCCGGCGACAACATCGGCGCTCTGCTCCGTGGCGTTCAGAGGAACGAGATCGAAAGAGGTCAGGTTCTTGCTAAGCCCGGTTCCATTCATCCCCACACCAAGTTCTCCGGTCAGGTTTACGTTCTGACCAAGGACGAGGGTGGCCGTCATACCCCCTTCTTCAATAACTACCGTCCCCAGTTCTATTTCAGAACTACTGACGTTACCGGCGTTATCACCCTTCCCGCTGGCACCGAGATGTGCATGCCTGGCGATAACGTAAAGATGGACGTTGAGCTTATCACCCCCATCGCTATTGAGGAAGGCCTTCGCTTCGCTATCCGCGAGGGCGGCAGAACTGTTGGTTCCGGCGTAGTTTCCTCTATCAACGAGTAAGTTGAATTGAATACCAAATAAAAGGCTGCCCGTACGGGCAGCCTTTTAGACTACTGACAAACCCTATGCACTATGGGGAAATTTCACCGCTTTAAACCGTTGCGGTGTTCGACACCTTAAGGATCAAACCGTAAACTCGCACTCCCACTCGCCGTTGATAAGAAGGGTTTGGTCGGCCTTTTTGCCGCCCACAAAGGCGTCTATGATCGCTTGGTAGGAGCCAGCGGCAATATCGGGCAGGAAAATTTTTATCTCCGCTTTTCCGCCGTCAATTTCGTACATTTCAGTGCGTCCGCCCTTAAAGACGGCGTTTCCCTTCGAGTCTACAACGCGGAAGCTGTCTATGCCTAAATTTTCCAGTTCGCGGTAGGGCAAAATATCTTCCTTCGTTATCACGGCGGTGACGGTCAGCTCGCTGCCAGCGATGGCGGCGGAAGCCTCAATCTCGCCGGGGGCCTGCTCGTACGCCGTACCGACCACAGTCCCGTCAAAACGGACGATGTCCTTGAAAAGCCCCATATTGCCAGCCGCTACAACGGTCGCCGCAAGCCCCAGGCAGATGACCGCGGCGATAAGTATCGCGGGTCTGCTGACGTAACTAGTTTTACGCGCTGTATTCTCCTTCGGCGCACTAATTTCCGACTGACAGCTCTTTATAACGCGATCCCTTATCTCGTCGGACATTTTGATGTTTTGTACCGCCCTTTTCAATTCTTTACTATCCATTACAAATACTCCTTTCTGTATTTTTCTTCCAACAGCCTCCGGCCCTTTTGCAGGCGCATTTTTACCGCCGACGGAGTTTTTTCAATGATCCGCGCTATATCCTCCACCCGATACTCATCCACATAGTGAAGAATGAGGACAAGCCGAAACTTTTCCGGCAGGGACATAAGGGCCTCCAATATTCCGCTGTCGGAGGAGTCGGGCGGCTCATATGACGGCTCCCGCAAGTCCTCGAGGCTGATTTGCGGCCGTCGCCGCCGCAGCCTGAGAGCGTCACGGCACTTGTTTTTTGCCGTGGTTATAAGCCAGGCCTTTTCGTGTTCAGCTTCTTTAAAAGTCGGCGTGTTCCTAAGATAGCTGATAAAAGTTTCCTGTACGGCGTCCTCCGCGTCGGCCTCGTTTCCCAGCATCACATAGCACAGCCTGAACAGCATATCGCCGTAACGGTGGACGACCGCCTCGACTTCATCGACTGGCCTCGGTGACGAATCGTACATTCCTTAAGACCTCCTTTCACTTATAACACGCTTAAGGGTGGCGTTTGGTCAAAATTTTTTTCATAGGCGACAAAAAATCCCGCCCCAGCGGGATTCAGAATACTGACAAGCCCTATGTACGACGGGGAAAGCTCGAAAGGGAACTCCCTTTCGATAAAAACATCAAATCCCGGGGCGTGTACCCGGGATTTGATACCTTAATCGGGGTAGAAATATCATTTTTATTACAATAAAAATGATATTTCGTAAGCGCAAGCGCCCGATGCGGAAGGGGCAGCCGCTGGGGAAACCGTTCGGGTTGCCCCAGCGAGATTTTTTGTTACTTTTTCCCTTTAGAGTGGCAGGCGTCAGTCATGGCGCATCCGCCGCAGTTGCATCCGCAGCCGCAAGAACCGCCGGATCTTCGTTTTTTAACAATACTGAATACCGCCAGTCCCACAAGAACCGCCACGATTGTCAATACAATAGCTGTACCCATACCGAATCCCTCCTGAATTATATTTTAGCGTATATAAGCCCGGTTGTCAATGGTATTATTTTCGTAACTGTTTTTTCTAAAGAGCAGGAATACAAAGGCCGCTATTATGACTATGGCCGCAACGACGCCAACGCCGAAGCCGCCGCCAGTTACCAGCTTGCCGATCTGGAATACGCAAAGGGAAACCAGATAGGCGAATACGCACTGATATCCAATGGCGAACCAGGTCCATTTGGCGCTGTTCATTTCCCGTTTGATCGCTCCAATGGCGGCAAAGCAGGGGGCGCAAAGGAGATTGAATATCAGGAAGGAGTAGGCCGCAAGACCGCCAAACCCAGCGGAGGAGGCATTGAAGCCGTCCCTTATCGTGGACCAGATTTCAGCGCCGCTCTCAGTTGCGACCTCGGCTCCGTAGAGAATACCGAAGGTACCCACTACATTCTCCTTGGCCACAAGACCGGTAACTGCCGCTACCGCCGCGCGCCAGTCGCCCCATCCGAGGGGATTGAAGATCCAGGCTATGGCGCCTCCGATGATGCCAAGAATACTCTGGCTGCCCATTTCTTCAACAGCGCCGAAACCGTTTTCAGTGAAGCCGTAGTTGGAGGCAAACCATACAAAGATAGTGGATATCAGAATGATGGTTCCGGCTTTCTTGATGAAGGACCAGCCGCGTTCCCACATACTGCGCAGGATGCTGCCCACGGTTGGCATATGATAGCTGGGAAGCTCCATTACGAAGGGGGCGGGATCGCCGGAGAACATTTTTGTTTTCTTAAGTATAATGCCGGATACAACTATTGCCGCCACGCCTATGAAGTAAGCGCTGGCTCCCACCCAACCGGCGTTGTTGAACAGTGCGCCTGCAATGAGGGCGATTATGGGCAGCTTGGCTCCGCAGGGGATGAAGGTGGTAGTCATAATTGTCATGCGGCGGTCGCGTTCGTTTTCGATAGTCCTCGAGGCCATAACGCCGGGAACGCCGCAGCCGCTGCCTATGAGCATAGGAATGAAAGATTTGCCCGACAGGCCGAAACGGCGGAATATTCTGTCCATTATGAAGGCGATTCTTGCCATGTAGCCGCACCCCTCAAGAAAAGCCAGGAAAAGGAACAGAACCAGCATTTGAGGCACAAAGCCCAGCACGGCGCCTACACCGGCAACGATACCGTCGAGTATAAGGCTCTGGAGCCAGTCGGCGCAGTTCACAGCGGCAAGCCCATTTTCAATTATGACCGGGACGCCGGGGATCCAGGGGCCATAGTCGGAGGGGTCAGGCTCGTTAAGTCCTTTTTGCACCTCGGCGGCGTAGGAGGCGTAATCCACGGGGATCACCTCGACATTGCCGTCATCGTCGTAAACATCGACCTCGGCGGTCACGTCCACAGCCTGAGAAGCGTCCTCAAAGCCAGCCTCAGCGGCGGCGGCTTCAAAGGCGGAAATCATGGAACTGGATAAGCCGAATTCCTCGGACGCTTCGTCGAAGGCCGCCCGGCCTCTGCCAAACAGGAACCAGCCGTCGCCAAAGAGGCCGTCGTTGGTCCAGTCTGTAACATATGTGCCCACGGTCGTCACGGACACAAAATATACTATGAACATAACTGCCGCGAAAATAGGCAGAGCCAGAATCCGGTTAGTAACGATCTTGTCTATCTTATCTGAAACGCTGAGCTTTTCCCTACCCTTCTTAGTATAGCAGCTTCCGATTATGGAGGCTATGTAGTTGTACCTCTCGTTGGTGATTATACTTTCGCTGTCGTCGTCCATGGCCTTTTCCGCCTTTTCGATTATGTCGGCCACATTGGCTTTTACCTCGATCTTGTCGTCCCGCTCAAAGAGCTTTATAGCGTAAAACCGCTTCTGTTCGTCGGGAACAGAGGTAAGGCGGCTCTCGATCTGGCCGAGATAGGACTCCACCTCCTTGGAAAAGCTGTGTACAGCGGGGGTCATGGCCTTGTCGCGGGCCAGGGAAACGGCCTTCTCGGTGATCTTGTCAATGCCCTTACCCTTCAGCGCCGAGATGGGAATGACTGTACAGCCCAATTTTTCACCCAACCTTTTGGCGTCTATCCTGTCTCCGCGTTTTTCAACGATGTCCGTCATATTTATCGCCATAACGACCGGTATGCCAAGCTCCATGATCTGAGTCGTCAGGTAAAGGTTACGCTCCAGATTGGTGCCGTCAACTATATTGATTATGGCGTCGGGCCTTTCGTTTATTAAATAGTTTCTAGCTACTACCTCCTCAAGGGTGTAGGGGGAAAGGGAGTAGATTCCAGGCAGGTCCATTATGGCGACGTCCTTTTCGCCTTTGAGCCGCCCCTCTTTCTTTTCCACTGTAACGCCGGGCCAGTTGCCCACAAACTGATTTGCTCCGGTCAAAGCGTTGAACAACGTGGTTTTGCCGCTGTTGGGATTTCCCGCCAGGGCGATCGTTATTGCCATTGTAAACTCCTCCTTGTAAATGTCGCGATTTTTCAACTTGTTAGCTTGTAATAATTAAATTAAGCTAAACTAACCCTTGAACATAATTTAACCGATGATAATGTTTTCAGCGTCCGCTTTCCTCAGGGAAAGCTCATAGCCGCGTACATTGACCTCCAAAGGATCGCCTAAAGGGGCGACCTTGCGGACGAAAATTTCAACGCCACGGGTTATTCCCATGTCCATGATACGCCGTTTTATGGCGCCCTCGCCGTTTACCTTTGCGACGGTGACGGTTTCGCCGATGGCGGCATCCCGTAAAGTTTTCATGTAAAACCTCTCCTTATTTAAAATAAAATTTCAGACAATAATACATCTGGCAAGATCTCTGTCCAGGGCCACGCGGGACTCCTTGATATTGACGATAACGTTCCCGGCCATTTCTGAGACGATGCTTACCTCGGCGCCTTCCACAAAGCCCAGACTTTCCAGAAACCTGCGCACCTTGTCCTTACCGCTGATTTTGACGATATGTTTTTTTACGCCTGAACCCAGCATTAACAACGGCATAGTTCGTACCTCCTCGTATAATAAAGATGTATTCTAATTGCCTTTTAAAGACAAATAGGATATAATACAAGTATCGGATAGAG
>CANQKL010000025.1 GCA_947624455.1 uncultured Clostridia bacterium | reverse complement strand
TTTTGGGTCCAGCGTCACGCTGGCGGGCGCTTTCGCTTACGAAAAATCAATAAATTGATTTTTCTACCCCGATTAAGGTATCAAATCCCGGGTACACGCCCCGGGATTTGATGTTTTTTATCGAAAGAGAGTTCCCTCTCGAACTTTCCCTCGCCGCGCACAGATTCGCCGACAGCCGCATAATATATTAATGTTATATTAATTATGGAAGAAATGGCCTTTAAAGCGGCGTTGGGTATTGACAAATCTAATTGAAAATGCTATAATTAGAGAGGTACTCATTGACAAACGCTGATTAGTCGCGGCCATGCCGCCGCGTTAAAATCGTTCAGACTCAACCAGCGTTTTTAATCGAACGGAGGAAAACGTATGTTCAAAAATCAGAGCGTCGTCGCCATCGCACTGTGCTTTGTTTTTTTGGCGGCGATAGTCGGCATCTACATACACGAGCGGGCGGAAAACGCCTACAATATGGAGGTTTACCAGAGGGTCATACCCGAAAGAGAAAAACGCCAGGCCGAGATCAACCAAAAGAAGGACGCTCTGGCAAAGCGCAGGGAAAACGCCCGTCTCAACTACCTCAACGCCGCCGAGACTTACCTGCCCGGCGTGGCCTTCTTCGGCGACAGTCTGCTGGACGACACCAACGGAGGAGGTATGGATCTGCGCTCCACGGTCAGCTCGCTGATACGCAGCTCCGTCTGCAATCCCGCCACCGTGTACATAAACGTTACAAACAACGTGGATTACTCCGAGTATCTGGGCTATTTTCCCATAATCTTCATGGGCGATGAAACTCCGCTGTCCGACATAGACTATGTACTCGCTCTCCAGCGTCAGTACATCGGCACTCACGACCGCTACATCGTCCTGGGCGCGACAAAGGGTTCAAAAGAGGAGATGCAATATCTGGAGGCCGCCATGGAACAGGCCTACGGCGAACGCTACATAAACATACGCGAATATATGTCCACCGACGGGCTGCCCAGCCTGGAGTTGGAAATAACCGCCCTTGA
This sequence comes from uncultured Clostridia bacterium, assembly GCA_947624455.1. GTDB lineage: Bacteria > Bacillota > Clostridia > UMGS1883 > UMGS1883 > JAFLUQ01. The sequence continues at coordinate 13,699 of CANQKL010000025.1, read as the reverse complement.
CCGCCAGGCCATGAACGAGGGACGGATTCCTCCAAGCCTGCTTAAGAGCGACGGGCTGCACCTCAACGACAACGGCAAAAGGCTGCTGGCCTACCTGACTTACGAAAGAATGTCCGATCTCGGGTATTTCGATGAAATCATTTCCGCAAAGGAGATTTTTGACGAGGCCGAGGAAGCTACCATTAACGACTGAGATTTATTATTCGAGAGAGATGAAAAACTTTGAGCGAACTAAACCGAAACCGCCTTGCCCTGGCTCTGCTGGGCTTGGCGGCGCTGGCGGTCATGACGGCAATATTCTGTTTTTCCCAGCAGACGGGCGACAAGTCTTACGAGGTTAGCCAGGCCGTCCTGAACGGGATAAAGGAAAAGGGGTTGGACGTACTCACCCCGGTCATCGCCCTTGGCGACGACGACGACGGGGGCGAAAGCTTCCACTTCCGGCTGGAGGGGCGCAAATGGGGACATTTTTACCTTTTCGCCCTGCTGGGCGCAGTGGAGTACTTCTGGTGGGAACGACTGCTGAAAAGCAGAAACGACCGGCTGCTGGGCTTTAAGCTCCGCCGCCAGCCAGCGGCGATGGGGCTGGCCTTTGTCTTTTGCCTGCTCTACGCCTGCGCCGACGAGTTCCACCAGCTCTTTGTGAACAGCCGCGAGGGACGGCCCGGGGACCTTATATACGACTCGCTGGGCTTCGGCCTGAGTATTCTTGCCGCTTTCGCGGTGACGCGGCTGGTGGTCTTTATTGTGAAAAAGCTTAGAAAGGTTGGATGAAATGGCCATCGACACCGTGATCTTTGACATCGGGAACGTGCTGGCGGGCTTTGACTGGGCGGGCTTTGTCCGGAGCTTCGGCTTCGGCCCCCAGGTCAACGAACGCATCGCGAGGGCGGTGTTCCAAAGCGAGGACTGGCATCAGGTAGACCTGGGGCTAAAGAGCGACGGGGAGCTGATAGACGCTTTCGTGGCCAACGACCCGGAGCTGGAGGCCGAGATCAGAGAAATTTTCGGCCGCTGGCAGTACTCGGTGACGGAATATCCCTTTGCCGAGGGCTGGCTCAGGAGCTTAAAGGATAGGGGCTACAGGGGCTACATACTGTCCAACTACGGACGAACCATGTTCAACTACGCCAGGGGGCATTTCCGTTTCCTGCGCCACGCGGACGGGGCGGTGATCTCCTATGAGATAAACCAGATCAAGCCCTGGCCCGAAATTTACCGCCGGTTGATAGAAAAATATTCCATTGTCCCTAAAAACGCCGTTTTTCTGGACGATCTGCCGGAGAATCTGGCGGGCGCAAGGGAGCAGGGGATAAACACCATCCTCGTGGAGGATCACGACCGGGCCGCCAGGGAACTGGAGGAACTGCTCGGGAATTAGAACCGACCGGCGGCGGCCCAGGTTTTTACCCGCCCAACATAAAGCAAATAAAACAATTTATTATCATAAAGGAGACATATCAATGAAAAACTCTTACAATGTGGGAATAATCGGCGCCACGGGCATGGTGGGCCAGAGGTTCATAACTCTGCTCCACGACCATCCCTGGTTTAAGATAACCGCTTTGGCGGCCTCTCCCCGGAGCGCGGGAAAGCCTTACCGGGAGGCCGTCGGCTCCAAGTGGGCCATGAAAACGGATATTCCCGCCTCGGTGGCTGAAATGACCGTTATGGACGCCGCCGCCGATGTGGAAAAGATAGCGGCCGCTGTAGACTTTGTGTTCTGCGCCGTGGATATGAAAAAGGACGAGATTCGCGCCCTTGAGGAGCGGTATGCCAAGGCCGAGTGTCCGGTAATGTCCAACAACTCCGCTCACCGCCACACCCCCGACGTACCTATGCTCATTCCCGAGATAAACCCCCAGCACACGGAGGTCATCGCCGCTCAGCGGGCCAGGCTGGGGACAAAGCGGGGTTTCATAGCCGTAAAGTCTAATTGCTCCATCCAGAGCTATGTTCCCGCCCTCCACCCCCTGCTTAAGTACGGGGTGGAGAAGGTGCTGGCCACCACATATCAGGCTATTTCCGGCGCGGGCAAGACCTTTGAGACTTGGCCCGAAATGGTGGATAACCTTATCCCTTACATCGGCGGCGAGGAGGAAAAGTCCGAGCTTGAGCCGCTGAAGGTCTGGGGCAAGGTCGTAAACGGCAGGATCGTTGACGAGGACAGCATCTCCATCACCACCCAGTGTCTGCGGGTTCCAGTGTCCGACGGTCACACCGCCGCGGTTTTTGTGAAGTTCAAGAACAAGCCCACCATAGAGCAGATAAAGGCCGATTGGGCCAATTTCAGCGGGGAGCCTCAGGCTCTCGGCCTGCCCCACGCGCCTAAGCAGTTCATACACTATTTTGAGGAGGCGGATCGCCCCCAGGCCAAGCTGGATCGGGATCTGGAGGGCGGTATGGCCGTCAGCGTCGGCAGGCTCCGGGAGGACAGCCAGTACGACTACAAGTTCGTGGGCCTGAGCCACAACACATTGCGCGGCGCCGCTGGAGGAGCCGTCCTCATGGCCGAGCTGCTGGCGGCAAAGGGATTTTTGGATTAAGGAGCGGCGACGGGCCAACCGCGCCCGCGAGCCTTTGCGCGGCCGCCTGCCTATCGCTGATTTTTCACTATCGCATTGGAGGACATAAGATGACGTCAATCAAAATCATAGACGGCGGCGTGACCGCTCCGCAAGGTTACTCCGCCTGGGGTCTGCGGGCGGGGATCAAGCCCGGCAAGACAAACCGGGATATGGCCATGATACGCACCGGTCAAAAGGCCGCTGTCGCCGGTGTATTCACTAAAAATCTGGTAAAAGCCGCCCCGGTAAAGTGGGATAAGGGCATCGTTAACGCGGGGAAAAAGGCGGGGGCCGTCGTGGTCAACACCGGCTTCGCCAACGCCTGCACCGGCGAACAGGGCGACAGGGACTGCCGCGCCTCCGCCGAACTGACCGCTTCGCTGCTGGGGCTTGACGCCGACGAGGTGCTGTTAGGCTCCACGGGCGTCATAGGCGGGCGGCTGCCCATGGACAAGATCGAGGCCGGTATCCGCGCCCTCGTTCCCGAATTAAAGGACACTCCCGAGGCCGCCGCTCTGGCCGCCGAGGCAATTATGACTACCGACACCCGGCCCAAGCAGTACGCCCTGGAGTTCGATCTGGGGGGAAAGACTTGCCGCATGGGCGGAATGTGCAAGGGCAGCGGCATGATACACCCAAATCTGGGTACGATGCTCTGCTATATCACCACCGACGCCGCCGTGGACAAAGCTACCCTCCAGGAAACGCTGGCCGCCGTGGCTGACGATACCTTTAACATGATATCCGTGGACGGGGACACCAGCACTAACGACACTGTTTTGCTGTTGGCTAACGGCATGGCCGGCAACGGCCCCCTGACAGATCAGGACGCCGCAGTTTTTCGCGCGGCTCTGTTCGAGATGCTCAAATACCTTTCCATGCGCATTGCCGAGGACGGCGAGGGGGCCACAAAGCTCTTCGAGGCCACGGTTTGCCACGCCGCCGACCGGTCCAGCGCCCGTACCCTGGCCAAAAGCGTGATCACCAGCAGTCTGACCAAGGCCGCCATTTACGGCCGGGACGCCAACTGGGGCCGCATCCTCTGCGCTATGGGTTACAGCGGGGCCAACTTTGATCCGGACAAGGTGGATATAATATTCGAGAGCGCCAACGGCCGCATGACCATAGTCGAAAACGGCGTCGCCGCCGATTACAGCGAGGAAACCGCAAAGCTCATCCTCTCCGCCGACAAGGTGACGGCCCTCATCGACGTTCACGACGGTCAAGCTTCCGCCACGGCCTGGGGCTGCGACCTGACCCACGAATACGTAAGCATCAACGCCGATTACAGAAGCTAATTTGGAATCGGCCCCGAAAAATCAGGAATAATATAATAAGAACAAAATCGGCCCCGAGAGACTCCGCCCATCTGTTTCCGACCGCTCGTCTCTCATCGCCGGTCATTACCGGAGGTTCTTATGAAACACAAAGTTAAATTACTGCTTGTACTATCGGCCGCCCTGGCGCTGGCGCTTTCCGGCTGCAAAATATCTATCGGCAAGACCGCGACCTTGACCGAGGTTTCCCTGCCGGGGATCCGCTCCATGGCCGTTTACGAGGGGGGCGTCCTCTATATGCTCACCGACAGCGAACTCAAGCGGTATGACCTTGACGGAGATAAAAAATTAGAGCAGGTCTACGACGCTCAGGAGCTGTCCGAGGCGGAGCTGAACCTGACTATAGATGACGAGAAGCTGGTGTACGGCGGCTTTATTCCGGAACTGATCTTCACGGACGACGTTCTCGGCGTCAGCTTTGCCGGGCGATACACCGTAAACGACGGCGGCAGGGATGGAGACATCTTCGTCCTCCAGGGGACGGAGGTGCTGGGCAAATACGCCTCCTATTATAATGAAATAAGCCGGGACTACGGGGCCGACTCCCCCATCGTCAACGGCCTTGCCGTAAACGGGGCGGGTACTTACCTCAAGCTGAACCGGTCATACCTCCAGCACAAGAGCTTTGACGAGGGCCTTAGCATAGCCAGCTACGGTCTTGTGTCCCCCCGCGCCATGCCCGACAACGTAATAGGCGCGCTGGAGCCTGAGGAGGAGGGCGGCGATGTCACTTACCTTGTCAGGGACGGCGAGTCATTCCGCCTGGAACAGGGCGGTCAGGACGTTTACAGCTTTGACGGCGCGGCGGCCGCCTTTGTCCAGGACGCCAAGGTCTATGCCGTCTACCCTGACGGCGTGGTAAAGGAGTACTCCGACGGCGGCGAGAAGGAGCTGATGGATCTGTCCGTCACCCTAAAGCCCGGCTCAGTAGGCGACCCCTTCCTTTGGGACGGACAGCTCTACTGGTTCGACGAAGAGGGCGTCAAAACCGCGAAAAATTAGGAGCGGAAAGCGGGGAATAGGTTCGGCTCCAAAGCCTCAAGCGGCCGCTTTTCGGGTGCGCGCTTGTTTTAGTGAATAAATAAATCGGCCTACTTTTTCCCGCACTTTGTATCTTATTACTATTGAAAAAAGGTTTTGCCTCGACTATAATAAATATAATTCATAAAATTCGCCGTTTTTTGACAAAAGGGCTAAAAAACAGGCACATCTCAATACTGGAGGCAGAATTAAATGACAACACAAATTTTGGCAGTCGTGATTTTCGTTCTGATGTTTCTGCTCATAATGACGGAAAAAATCGAACGGCACATCGTCACGCTGCTCTGCGGACTGGCGACAGTCACGGTGGTTTTCGGCATATGTATGCACAGCGCGAAGGCGGTCATTGCCACGCTGAACCTGCGCGGCATATTCACGACCGCTTTCTGGTACGCCCCTGGCGCGTCGGAGGAAGCTTCGGTGGGTATAAACTGGGCCACCATCATATTTATAGCGGGCATGATGATAATGGTGGAGGGCATGGCTAAGGCCGGATTTTTCCGCTGGCTGTGCATAACCCTTGCCAAGGCGGTTCGCTACAAGACCATTCCCCTATTCATCGCCTTTATGCTGATGTCGGCGGTTCTGGCAATGTTTATAGACAGCATAACCGTAATACTGTTCTTGGCGGCGGTAACTGTGGAGCTGGCGGGGATGCTCCGCTTTGACCCGGTACCCATGATAATGTCGGAGATCTTCTGCGCCAACCTGGGCGGCTCGGCTACCATGTGCGGCGACCCGCCCAACATCATAGTCGGCACGTCCCTTGGCTACTCCTTCGCGGACTTTATCACCCACACCGGAGTGATCGCGGGCCTGTCCATGATCTTTGTGGTGCTGTACTTCTTCCTCTGCTTTAGGAAGCAGCTCACCTCGCCAGTGGACGATAAGGCGGCCCCCGAGGCCTTTCCTTCCCCGTCCGAAGCCATTACGGACAAAAGGGGCTTTATCGTCAGCAGCGGCATTTTCATAATTGCCATAGTCCTGCTGGTGACTCACGCCATGACCGGCCTGACAGTGGCTTTCATCGGCCTGTTCATCGCCGCTATAACCCTCATTGCCGCAGGCCGAGACGCGCTTAAGCTTTTAAAGAAGCTGGACTACAAGACCCTGCTGTTCTTTATAGGTCTGTTCGTGGTCGTTGGCGGCCTTGAGCAAACCGGCATACTGGAGCTGGCGGCGGACTTCATAGGCCGCGTCAGCGGCGGCAATATATACCTGATGGTGGCGATAATCGTCTGGGTCAGCGGCATAGCCAGCGCCTTTGTGGACAACATCCCCTTCGCGGCCACTATGATACCCATTATCCGCAGCTTGGCCACCATACCCGGCGTAAATCTGGAAGTGCTGGCCTGGTCTTTGTCCATGGGTACCGACGTTGGCGGCAGCGCCACGCCTATCGGCGCCTCGGCGAACGTGGTCGGCACCTCGGTGGCGGCCAAGGCGGGCCACCCCATCGGCTGGGGCCGGTATTGCAGGTATATGTTCCCCGCCACCGTCATAGTAATGGTCATATCAATGCTTTTCATTTGGTTCCAATATATATAACGCAAAGGGAGGGATAACCGTGGATCAACAGCTGATAATTTCTATTGGCCGTGAATTTGGCAGCGGCGGTCACGAAGTCGCCGAACTGCTCGCTCGGCGCTTTGACATTCCGCTTTACGACAACAACCTGCTTCACGAGATAGCCACTCACAAAAATGTGAACGTCAACAATTTGAAGAAGTACGACGAAAGGCCCCGGAACTTCCTCTTTTCTCGAAGCGTCCAGGGGTACAGCAACTCCCCCGAGGAAAACATCGCCCGCATACAGTTCGATTACCTTCGCCGCAAGGCCGACGACGGCGAATCCTTCGTGATCGTGGGCCGCTGCGCCGAGGAAATATTGTCCGGTTACGGCTGCATGGTGTCGGTGTTCATCTTGGGCGATCTGCCAAAAAAGCTGGAACGGGTCAGTCAGAAGTACGGCGTGACCCCTTCCGAAGCCAGGGGTATGCTGCTGCTCAACGACAAAAAACGCAAGGTATACCACAACTACTACTGCAAGGGAAAGTGGGGAGACTCCCGCAACTATGAGCTTTCCATCAACAGCAGCCGCATCGGCGTGGAAAAAACCGCCGACCTGATCGCGGCTTACATAAGCGAAAAATACGGCAGAGAACTGTGAGCCAAGACAAAAAAGGAGGAAAAATCATGAGTACATTTGAAATACGCGACCAATTTTATCTGGACGGCCAGCCCTTCAAGATAATAAGCGGCGGCATCCACTATTTCCGCGTGGTTCCCCAGTATTGGCGGGATCGGCTGGAAAAGCTGAAGGCCATGGGCTGCAACACCGTTGAGACCTATGTCTGCTGGAATATGCACGAGCCTCAGCCCGGTCAGTTCAACTTTACCGGTATGTACGACATCAAAAAATTTATCGAGACCGCGGCTGATCTGGGCCTAAAGGTCATAGTCCGGCCCGGCCCGTTCATCTGCGCCGAATGGGAATTTGGCGGACTTCCGGGCTGGCTGCTCAGATATGACGCCGTCAAGCTCCGGGGCAGGTATGAACCGTACATGACCTGCGTGCGCAGATACTTTACCGAGCTGTTTAAGATACTGGCCCCCCTGCAAATAACTCAGGGCGGCCCCATCATCCTTTTCCAGATCGAGAACGAGTACGGCTATTTCGGCGACGACAAGGAGTACCTGTTAGAAATGGGCCGCATGATGCGGGAGCTGGGGGCGGAAGTGCCTTTTGTGACCAGCGACGGCCCTTGGGACGACGCTCTGGACTGCGGCAGCTGCGAAATGGCCCTGCCCACCGCCAATTTTGGCTCCCATGTAGAGGATCAGTTCAACGTGCTGGCTCAGCACACCCACGGCGGGCCTTTGATGTGCATGGAGTTCTGGGTGGGCTGGTTCGACAACTGGGGCAGCGGCAAACATTCCACCAGCAACCTTTACAACAACCAGCGCGACCTGGACGACGCCCTGCGCATGGGCAATATCAACATCTATATGTTCCACGGCGGCACGAACTTTGGCTTTACCAACGGCTCCAACTACTATGACGAGCTGAGTCCCGACGTTACCAGCTATGACTATGACGCCGTACTCACCGAATGGGGCGACATAACCCCCAAGTACGAGGCTTTTAAGGAAGTCATCTCCAAATACGCGCCCATACCGGAGGTGGAGTTTACCACCCATATCGAGAAGGGGGCCTACGGCACTCTTGACTGCGAGGCCAGAGTCAGCTTGAACAGCGTGCTTGAGGACATTTCCACGCCTGTGGAGGCCGCCGACCCCATGTGCATGGAAAAGCTGGGCCAAAACTTTGGCTATACCCTGTACCGCACCAGCTTCCCCAGGGGCAAGACCATCGGCAAATTGGCCTTTGCCAAGGTAAGCGACCGGGCCATCGTCTTTATGGAGGGCAAGCGCTTCGGCACCTACTACGACCGGGAGCTGCTAAAGGAATACGATTTTAAGCGCAATCCCTATGTGTACGAAAACGACGGCGACTTTGACGTACTCACTGAAAACATGGGTCGGGTAAATTTCAGCTACAAAATAGAATACCAGCGCAAGGGCATCGAGGACGGCGTTCTCATCAATGGCCATTACCACACTGGCTGGAAGATGTACCCCCTTCCCCTGGACAACATCGAAAAGATAGACTTTGACAAGCCCTATTACCGGGATACGGCGGCCTTCTACAAATTCAGCTTCCGTTCCTATAAGGCCATGGACACCTTCCTTGACCTGGAGGGCTTCGGCAAGGGCTGCGCCTTTATAAACGGCTTCAACCTTGGCCGGTTCTGGTCGATAGGGCCTCAAAAACGGCTGTACATACCCGCCCCCCTGATAAAGGACGGGGTAAACGAGATCGTTATATTTGAGACAGAGGGCAAGAACGCCCGAACCATAAAGCTGGTGGCGGAACCCGATCTTGGGCCGCTGGAGCTGCCTTACGGCCGGCCTGAATAAGAGACCACAAAAGTTATGAGGAGGAGGGGCCGTGAACACCTTTAAACGAATACTCATCGCCCTGGGGCTGTTTATCATCTTCGCCGTCGGCGTGGAGCTGCACACCAATTTGGAATCGCGGGTGCTGGTCTATATGTACCACAGCGTCAGCGACCAGCCCTTCAACCCCGATGCGGAGGAGTTCACCGTAGCTCCGGCCCAGTTTGAAAAGCAGCTTCGTTATTTCAGCGAACAGGGCTTTGAGACTCTTTTTGCCACGGAGCTGCCGGGCATAGAGCCGCAGGCCGCTGGGAAAAAGGAAATAGTGCTGACCTTTGACGATGGCTATGAGGACAACTACACCGACGCCTTTCCCCTGCTGAAAAAGTACGGCTGCAAGGCGACGATATTCATGATCGCGAGCAAGATAGACCAGCCGGGCTACCTCAGCTCCGCCCAAATAAGGGAAATGACCGAAAGCGGCGTTGTCAGCGTTCAGTCCCACACAGTCTCCCACCAGCCTTTGGCCTGGGGCGACAAGACCTATGAGGACGTGGACTATGAAATGGGCGAGAGCAAGCGCCTGATCGAGGCGGCCTCCGGAGCCGAGGTCACAGCCGTGGCCATGCCCAACGGCAGCTTTGACCAGACGGTTACGGACATAGCAAAAAAATACTACAACGTGGCGTTCACAGGGACGGACTTCGCCCCTTATACCGGTCAAGACCCCATGAACATCCACCGGGTCGGCATATACAGCCGGCACACTATCGGCGACATCCGGCGCATGACCGAGAAACGCCCCCTGTACGTACTGAAGCGGGGACTGGAAAAACTGCTGGGACTTGAATGATTTCAGCATCGGCCCCTGTAATTACCTGAATAAAATCAAAAATTACCGCTTTTCAAATCCGTCGATATGTGATAGAATAGTCTTAAAAGGAAGTGACGCTATGAGACTTGAGCTTATACGACAGAATAAACTGAAGATAACCCTGGCCCGGGAGGAGCTGAGCTCCTACGGCATCAGTCCCGAGTCGATGAATCGGGATTCGGACGAGGCACAGGCAATGTTCTTTTCGGTGCTGCGCCGGGCGGAGGAGGAAGTGGGCTTCGCCTACGCCAACTCCCGGCTGGTGGTGGAGGCCATGCCCTCCTCGGGCGGGCTGGTGATCTACGTGACCAAGGTGGATAACGAGGCGGAGCAAAAGCTCTACGACCACATATCCGCCCGTCAAAACAGTCAGGCCCTGAACATAAGCGCCCGTCGGCGGCAGGACGAACAGTCGGGCCGAACCTCATTTATGGCGGAGCTTGGCTCCTTTGACGATGTTGTGGAGATGTGTCACAGCGCTCCTACATATTTTGGCGGAACGCTCTACGCCGAGGGCGTCAAATACTATATGACGGCGGGCGTCGGAATGGAGCGGGTACTGGCCGAGTACGGCCGTATTCTGGACGAGAACGCTCAAATTATTATCGAGGAACACGCTACGCCCATTATATACCGCCGGGCCTTCGATATAATACGCAACCGGTTCAAGCAATAAAAAAGCTCCGTTCTTAAGCACAGGGTTCGCTTAAGGGAGCAAAATTATCCGTGGGAGGGATTACTTTGTCAGCCAAACGTAATTCATCCATTGATGTTTTCCGTCTGGCGGCAGTCGCGCTGGTCATAATCCAGCACTACCGCCTGTTCAACATGGACACGGCCGGGGCGCTGTGGACCGGTTTTTACTGCCGGATAGCCGTACCCTTCTTTTTCATGGTGTCGGGATATTTTTCCTGGCGGGAGGAAGCGGAAAAGCGGACGGCTTTTTTGAAAAAACAGATCGTCACCATAGGTAAAATACTCATAGGCTCGTCGGTGTTCCTGCTCATCTGGGATTTAGTGGTGGGCTTTCGGATAAATTTTACCCTCAGAAACCTGCTCGGGCTGGTGGTTTTCAACGAGCCTAAGTTCCTTTTCGGTCACGCCCATATGTGGTATATGCTGGCCCTTATCTACGTGTTTATAATAGGGCTGGGAGTGGAAAAGCTGCGCCTGCACAAATGGATGTACGCGGCCGCGCCGGCGCTTTTTATCGCTGGCACGGCGCTGGATTTCTACCTCTTTGCCCACGGTCACCGCTATGCCTGCTATACCCGGAACTTTCTCTTTGACGGACTGCCCTTCTTCTACATGGGGCAGCTGATACACCGCCGGGAAGCGAGCCTGATGAAGAAGCTCAACAAAGGCGGGAGCCTGCTGTTCCTGCTGGCGGCGGGAGTGTGTATGTGGGCCGAGGCCACGGTGATGATAAAGCTGGGCCAGAACCTGAGCCGCACCTTTTACCTGTCTATACCGCTGCTGAGCTTTGGGGTCTTTATGGTCTTGCTGAACTTCCCCAACATTGGGGCCGGAACCTTTTTGGCCAAATACGCCCGGGACGCTTCGATGATAATTTACATAATCCACCACAGCGTGGAGGACGTTATAAAGGCCGTGGCTGAAAGTTGCTGGGGAGTGGAGATGTTCCGCCATTCGACATTGCGGTTTTTCCTGATATTCCTGATATCCGCCGCCATAGGCTACGGTTACGCGGCGCTCTCAGGGCTGCTGCAAAGGCGGGCGGCGCAGCGGGCTGTGACGAAATAAGCTTGCGAAAGGACAGCTCTAAACGTTCCGATAAATAAAGAAAAACTCTTGAAAACAAGCCGAGGGGCCTGTTTCCAAGAGTTTTTTGTACTTTTCACGAGTTCGCTCTTTATTGCTCCTCGACTAAGACGGCGGCGGTCATGCCGTTATATACACCGTGGTCTGGAGCGGCACGGTGTCGTACATCCACTGGATATTCTCGGGCCGCACCCGCACGCAGCCATGTGAGATAGCCACGCCGACCCGTCCGTCATAGTCTCGTCCGTCGTATCGGCGAAGGGTGGAGTGGATCGCGTAGCCTCCCGAGCGGAACCGCATTATCGGTCCGCACCAGTAGCTTGCGTAGGACCAGCGGTCCTGATTCGCATAATACTTGAAAGTTCCCACAACGGTAGGGGTGGCGGGAGCGCCGATGGCGCACTGAAAGCTTTTGAGCAGCTTCCACCGTCCCTGGGAACCCATGAACACCCGAACCATGTACTCGGACTTGGATATCCAGATAAGATAGTCCGTATCGCTTGAGACTCCGGCGGCGTTTATGCGCTTTTCGTCAGCGCTGTAGGCGTTGGGGCTGAGATCTATGGACAGGCTCATTACCCGCCCGTTGTCGCTGCAGCGCAGGGGACAGTCAAAAATTTTCGCCACATCCGCCACAGGCACGCAGTCCACTCCGTTTATGGTCTGCGGCTCAAGCGCAAGATTGAAGGTTCTGTCATTGGTGTAGGCAAACAGCGAACCGGGAGTGAGTACGAGGCCCCGATCCCCGGCGGTGAGCCTGAGACTGCCGTCCCCCTGACGGGTCGTGTTTATCCCCACGGCCTCCAAGGCCGAGGCGGGGATCAAAATACCGGCGGGATAGGGGTACAGAGGTACGTCTCCGCGGTTCTTGCCGGCGATGGTGAGGTTGATCTGCTTCTTGGCGGCCGGACGGAGGGTCATATAGAAGCTGTTGTTATAGAGCATAGTCCCGTCCTCTTGGGGCCAGGCGTAGGTCTCCAGCTCAAACCAGGCGCCCCTTTGGCCGTTATACTCCAAGGTGGCGTCCCCCTGGGCCAGGTGCAGGATAAATTTACGGCCCACCTCATACGGCGCAGTCACAAAATCCAGCCGCCTGTACGCAGCTGCGCCTTCCCCCACGGGAATAGCCTGGCTGCTCAGCACAAGCCCGGTCTCCGCGTCCATAAGATTAAAGGTCAGCTGCTGCGCCGCCGCTATGCCCGAGTCCGTCACCGTAGACAGGTACACAGAAACGCCGGTCATCAGCGGCGTTTCGGCTAACGCGCCGGGAACAAAGGCGGCAAGCATCACGATAGCCAGCGCCAGAGACAACAGTTTTTTCATATATATCCTCCTCAAAGCTCAGGTCTTATTCGTCAAAGTCCCCGTCAAAGCCGTCGTCGGCGGCCTGGGCCGAGTCGTCGTCAGCCGCGGTTATATTCCCCACAGTCGCGCCGCCATACAGCTTTTCCCGTATGGCCTCGTCAATTTCACGGACAAAATCGGGGTTTTGGGCCATGTACTTTTTCACGTTGTCCCGGCCCTGACCCAGGCGGTTGCCGTTGTAGCTGAACCAGGCGCCGCCCTTTTTGATTATATCCAGCCCCACGGCCACATCGAGAAGGCAGCCCTCGGCGCTTATGCCGTGACCGTAAATTATGTCGAACTCCGCCTCCTTAAAGGGGGGAGCCACCTTATTTTTAACCACCTTGACCTTGGTGCGGTTGCCCACAAATTCTCCGCCGCTCTTGAGTACGTCGGTTCGGCGCACGTCCAGCCGCACCGACGCATAGAACTTCAGCGCCCGGCCGCCTGCGGTCGTCTCGGGATTGCCGTACATCACGCCGATTTTTTCGCGAAGCTGATTGATAAAGATACAGACGGTATTGCTCTTGTTCACTACGCCCGCCAGCTTGCGGAGCGCCTGGCTCATGAGCCTGGCCTGAAGACCCACATGGCTGTCGCCCATCTCCCCGTCTATCTCGGCCCGGGGCACCAGAGCGGCCACCGAATCAATCACTATCACGTCCAAAGCGCCGCTGCGGCAAAGGGCCTCGGTTATCTCAAGGGCCTGTTCGCCGGTGTCCGGCTGCGAAACTATGAGATTGTCAATATCCACGCCTATAGCCTTGGCATAGACCGGGTCAAGAGCGTGTTCC
>CANQKL010000024.1 GCA_947624455.1 uncultured Clostridia bacterium | reverse complement strand
GTCTCAGCCTTTCCTCCTCTATCAGTTCGTCCCGGGCTTGAGCGTCCTCGGCAAGGCTCAGCTTTTTCTCGTACTCCCTTACCCGGCGGGCCTCGTCCTCCTCGTCCTGTTCCCGGTCTATTCTGGACTTTTCCTCCAGATACCGCCGCTCCGACTCCAGCATATCCTCGGCTAGATCCTTCGTTGCCTCAAGCACGGCGTCCCGGTTGTTCAGTATGCCGTCCCGGAGGCCCAGCATCAGCATTTTGCCTATCTCGTCCCGGAACACAGCCGAGGGCGAATGTATCTTAAAGGCCCCCTTTATAGTGGCGACGACTCTTGCCGCGATCTCGGCGGCCTTGGCGTACAGGGCCGCGGCTCCGGCGGCAATGCCCCCTCTGAGGGCGGCGATCAGGTTTTGTCCCACTGAAGAAAAGCTGTCGTTCACCTTCATACGGTCAGCTGCCCCCAGGGCCGCGCTCTGGGCCGTGGAGCCAAGAGCCTCCGCCCCCGAGGCAAGTCCGTCCTTCGCGGCGTTTATCAGTCCCGCGCCCCCGGCGCGAAATTCTCCCGTGCGTCCGCCGATGCCTGCGGCGGCGCCGGAGGCCGCGCCAGAAGCCGCGCTGCCCAGCGAACCGGCGCCGGAGGAAAGTCCCTCCGCCGCCGCCGACATAAGAGCCTGCCCTCCGGAGCGGAAATCTCCCGCCGCGCCGCCGAGTTCTTCCGCCGCGTCCTCGGCCGAGGTCCTCACGGCGGAGCCAAGCTCCGCCGCTCTATTGCGGACCGTATCCGCCGCAGATGAGATGATGCCTCCTATGCCCTCGGAAAAGGACTTTTTGTCTATAGCCGAGCCCATTTCTTCAAAGGCCTTGCTAAAGGCGGTCTTAGCCCCATCCAGGCCCTTTTCTATAAGCTCCTCAAGGCTGTCGAGTCCCTTTTCAAGACCGCTGGTGTCCAGCCCGGTTTCAATGATTATACTGCCGTCTCCAGCCATGCTCTCACCTCCATCCGAAACGGTTTATTTACTTGACCGTTATGGTCATCCAGTTGTCGGCGGAAACGGCGGAAACGGCCTTAGCCGCGCCGTTAGCGCGGAAGCTGCCGCTGTAAGTGTAAGCGTCGAGGCTGTTACCCTCGTTTTCGGGTATCACGCTCCAGCTGCGGCTCACCGCGTTGTTAGCGCCCTCCTCGTCGGTGATGTCCACCATAACGATCTCCACCACCGCGTCGTCCGCCAGCAGCTCGCCGTCGGTGATCTTCTTGATGACGGCGTGTACCTCGTTTTCGTTGTCATAGTCAAAGCTGTAGTTCACCGAGGTGCTGTAGCCCACCACGCTGGAACGCTCGAACTCCTCGTCCACATACTGGCGGGTGTATTCCTTGGGACTCTTGCCCACAGAAATTTCCGTAAAATTGGTCATTCTGCGATACTTTTCCCCGACTTTCATAAACGCCAGCTTTTCACAGCGTTTTACCATTGCCATAAATCAACCTTCCTTTCTGTAAATCAATCTGCACTGGAGCTGGTATCTGGCGGTTCCGGACCTGGCGGAGAATAAGTATCCTCCCGCCGTGACCTCCAGTCTCATCGCCTCAAGGCCTCCGTCGAGGAGCGGGAGCTTTCCGCTCCCGTTCCTCTCCTCTATCCACTCGGCCAGCTCCTCGTAAAATCGGGCCGTTTCCATATTCTGGCTCATGTCCTCGTCGCAGAATTCCCTGGACGCGAACACGAACACGAACTGTCTCAGCTCCGGCCCGTCAACATACCGGCGCACCACCGGCTGGGCGGGGACGGCCTCCAGGCTGTAATCCGCCTGTTCCGTTCCCAGATAGTTGACGTTGACGCGCCCCTTTTCCAGCAAGGGACACTCCTCGAAAAACTCCTTTATTTTTTCAATGATCGTCATAGCCTGGCTCCCCCGGTTCCACTCCGGCATACATAAGACCCGTGCCGCCCAGCCATTGGCGCAGTATGCTTCTGGCCGAGCTCAGCTCTTCCGCCTCGTCGGCATAGGTAACGCTGTATCCGTCGTTGCTTTCGCTGACGACCCTTCCCGAGCCCTGGTTATCGTACAGAAACTGGATCAGCTCCGTCTGAGCCCAAAGCAGCTCCTCCAGCTCCGAATCCCTGCTTCTGCCGAAGGTCAGCGTCTCAATGAGTTTTTCCGCCTTTTCCCTGTAAAAGCCAAATTCCTTTTCCGGCACAGGCTCGGCGGCGAAGGACCGTTCCAAAAAATCCTCGTACAGCATTGAAGTCATACCGGCCCTCCGGAATTAAGCCTCGGCGTTAAAGGCGACGCCGCCCATGCGCTTGTTGAGGATGAAAACGCCGTCGTAGCTTTCCTCGAAGTACACATACTTGCCCTCGCTGCCGGCGCTGGGTTCATCCAGACGTGCAAAGGTGTATTTTTCAGGGGTGATAACGGCGCTGGGGTGAATGAGCATCATGTTTATCTGCTTGGCCTCGCCGCCCACCTTCCAGCCGGAGGTGAAGTCGTATTCCGTTTTCATGAGATCCTTGGGTACCGCCACGATCTCCACGCTGTCAAGGTCGGCCACGCTGCGGTCGATCTTGGCGTCGCCGTTGTTGATAACGTGGGAGAGCTGATCGGCGTTTTTGAGCAGGGTCTTGACCGCTGGGGTCACGTAAAGGATGCGGCCCTTGGCGGGGACTCTGGCCTCGTCCATAGCCTCCATCATCTTGTCAAAGACGGAGAGTACGTTTTCGGCGGTAAGCGCCGTATTGTCGGCGCTGTTACCGGCGGTTGTCCAGAGCTTGTAGATTTCGGACACGGTGTAAGCGTCCATTTCGGGGAACTTGTGTTCCTCGTTGTACACCTGAGTGATGTTGCTGATAGACGCGGCCATGTTAGTCTCGTCTATGTCCATAGGATGGACGAGGGTACTCCATTTGCGGTGATGGGCGAGGGTTTTCATCTCCCAAGCGTTGTCGTAGTTGCGCTTGGCGGTAGCGATGGTGTCCCTGTCGCCGTCCACCCTGCCGGTGGTGGTAATGGAGGGTATCTCGATGGTTTTCGCGTTGACCCAGCGATAACGGCTGTCATTTTCGGTGGCGTAAAGAGCGCCGAAATTCAGCACGTAAGGGTACGCCTGGGCAAGAGTCCCGGCGTATTCGGTGGCATAATTGATCGTAGCCATTTTCCTTCTCCTTTCTGTTTCTCACAAATTATCTCACGCCTGTGAACTTAAAGCCAAAACCCTTGCCGGTTCTGGCCGAGGTTGGGCCAGCCGCCACAGGCAGGCGGCCGTCTTTGAAAAGGTAGCCGTTTTCCCGGCGTATCTCCTCAAGCTGCCTTGTCAGCTCCGCCTGGCTGTCCTCGCTGGCGCGCAGAGCGTCCATATCCAGCAAGGCTTTGACGGCCTTGAGATTTTTCGCTCCCAGTCCGGTCAGCTCTTTTTCTACGGCGAAGTCGGTACGCAGCTCCTCCATTTCCCGTTCCCGGGCGGCGAGGCGCTCCTCCAGCTCCTGACGAACGGCCTGCAGGGCCTTTTCAAATTCCGCCATAATCTGGCCCGCGGCCTCCTCCCCAAGGCCCAGCTCCTGTAAAAATTCCATGCTCATAACAACCCTCCTTTCACTGTGTACCCCATCCCTCCCGCTCCTTTGAACCGTCGCGGGACCCGACCGCTCGTCTATGTCTAAGGCCCGCCGCCCTAAAAATAAAACTGTTCCAGGGCCGCCGCCGCGTCGGCGTCTTTTTCCCGGTCGCTGCGCCGGTCAGGGCAGGCGTAAACCCGCTGGAGCCGTCTAAGCTCCCTGCGTCTGCCGCTGTCGCTTTCCTCGTTGGCATCCATAGCTCTCAGGGCCATCAGTCGGGAAAGGGGCCTGTCCTCCCCCAAACCCCAGAGCAGGGCGCAAAACTTGTACCAATGCAGCTCCGCCTCGCACAGGTCGATACCGTATTCCCCCATAAAGGCAGCGTATATAAGCGCGCTGTCGGCCTCCCAGTCCAGGACGGGCCGCTTGCCCGGCCCGCTCTCGCCGTAGGGCAAGGCCCCTCCCCGGCCGAACCGCGCCGCCTTGTCCAAGGCCTCCTCCAGGGAGGGCGGCAGGCGGCGGTACACGCCGAGCATACCCACCGGATCCCCCTTCGCCGCGCTCTCGTAGAATCTCAGCCAGGCTCTGAAATCCGTCCTGACCGGATATTGCACGCCCCCGACGCTGACGCTGTCGGGCAAAGCCTCTGTCAGGAGGCTCATGCTCCTATGGCCCTCATGCTGTCAACAACGCCCTTCACATCGTTCATAAAGCCGTTGAGGCCGCAGACCGCCTCCATCACCTTGCGGACGCTCTGACTCTCGCCGAACATCTCCTTTGCCGTTCCCTCGCCGAAAAAGCCGTTCATCATAGCTTCCCCGGCCTGGCAGATGTCGGCGTAGATGCCGCTGGCGCTCTTTTTCATGTCTATCGTGGCCACTCTCTTGTAAAAGTCCTCCAGCTGCCTTTCGTACAGCTTTACCACGGCAACGTCCATGTTGTCCACCTCGCGTGAAAAATCTCCGTATGTAAATTTCATGATCGTCCTCCTTTTTTAATAAGGGCTCAGCCCCGCCATTCAACGTTTTCAGCGCTTAATCTAAGCCCGCCTCTCTTCTCGCCCCTTCCACGATATCCTCCAGCCGATCCGCCTTCATTCGGTCGAACCACCTGGCGCCTCTGAGGCCGCCGTCTCCCTTGTTTTCAAAGTACTGCCGCCGGGCGTAGGGAACGCCGTAGACCACCCTTCCCTCCCCGGGCGGCGAGCAGGTTCGGGGGCTTTCCTTCAACGCGCCGGTGTCGAAGGGGACGTAGGGTTCGCAGAGGTCGATCACCGCCTGATCTATGTACTTCTGCACCCGGCCGCCCTTTTCCAGGCCCCTCTCGGCGATGAGTTCGTCCTTGGGCTTAAGGCTAATTCTGACCTCTGGTCCTGCCATTGACTATCAACCTCCAATGGGGCAGACCGCCCCTTCTGTTGTCCCGAACGGCGGTAACGAAATAGTCCTCGCCCTTGTCCGGCGACTCCCGCTCTAAATCGAAGGAGGCGTAGCAGCCGGGGCGCAGGCCCTCGCCGGAGCGGGTGAATATCCGTATGCTTCCGGCGTCCCTGGGATAAGCTCCCCCGTTTTCCGGGAGCTGAGCGTCCTCCAGAGCCGCCGTACACAAGTGATCCTTGAACCTGTATCGGCCGGTTTCCCGGTCATATACGTATATCCTGACCTTATGTTTTTTCACTGAGCCAACGCCTCCTTGGCGGTTTCGGGATCCTCGCCCAGGTACCAGGCTCTCAGCTCCCAGGGCTGCATAGCCCCCAGCTCCACCAGTCTGACCTTTTCCTCGTATTCCCGCTGACGGTCGGCCACAAGGCCGTCGTCGAACTCGAAGGCGCAGCGGTATTCCTCCCCCGAAGCCAGTCCGTAGACCTGGGCCAGGACGTCCATCGCGGCGATAAGCTCCTCCAGAGCCGTCTTGAGCTGGGCCTGAAGATCGCAGACAAAGCAGTAGCTCCTCTGCTTTGAGGCCCTGACCTCCTCGGCGGTTTTTTCCACATAGGACGGCTGAGAAATAGTGCCGTAGGCCAGGCCGCAGCCAAACTCCACCCGTTGAAGCACAGTGTTGAGTCCCGACTGTATGGCCTCGTTTCTGAGCTGAGGGGACCACTCGCTGAAGAAGCCGCTGTCGTTCACGTCTATGGTGCGGAACAGCTCGGTATCCGGCAGCTTAGGCTCCCCTCTGCCGTCCCGGTCAAAGGCGGTAATGTCCACATACAACCGGCGTTTGCCGCTTTCAAACTCCCACAGCAGATTTTTGTACAGCCTGTCCGCGTCGGCGATAAGGCCCTCCGCCCCGGCAAAGACCGAAGCTCCCAGCGGCGAGGAGGGATCGGCGGGATTGATCGAAGGGGTTCTGAACAGGCCGAACAAGGGCCGATCCACGTTTTCGATGAACAGGCTTTCCGCCATGTCCGCCCACTCCTCCACCTCGTCCAGGTTTGCCGGAGTCCCCCTTTCACCGCTGACGCGGCTTTTGAAAACGGAATTTTCTATCCGGCAGCCGCCGTTTTCCATCACGTGCCTTTCCACCCTGGTGTACCAGGCGTCCTCCTTTTTCAGCTCCTGATAAAACAGCGCCTCCTTGACGACGCCTCCGGCATCCCAGCTGATTGGGACGAAGCTGTCGCCCTTCACCGCGTCCACGTACAGCTTTTTTCCGTCGTAATAGGGTTTAAAGACCATACCGCCCTCAGCCATGCCCTGCTCCAGCTCCCGGCGGAGTCGGCCCAAAAAGGGGCCAATGGCGGTTTCAAGTAACTCTCCCTTGGCCCCGCCGCTGATGCTGACCCTCATATCCAGCGTGGTGAGCCTCGCCAGCTCGCCGGCGATAGCCGCTGGCAGCCTCAGTCCATGGGGGCTGAGATACATAGCGTGCCAGCGTTTTCTGGCGTCCTCGGCCGCTCCCAAAGCGACGGCGGTGTCCCGGGGTTCTACGCCCTTTTTTTTCTTACCAAACATTTTTTCTCCTCCCGTATGTCGGTTTTTTCTGATAAAATCCCTTTTTTCGGAGCAAAGGGCCATGGAGGCGGTCTCCGCCAGCCCCTTTAACTCCCCCTCTTTCTCCACACCTCCTCCAGAGCGTACCTGACGGCGTCTATGCTGTGATTGTTCCTGTCAGGATAGCCGCCGACCACCTCGCCGCCCCGGTTTTCAAACTCATATTCCATAAACTCCTTTGCCGCCAGAGGGCAGCGGCGGTTGTCAATGACGATTTCCTTTAGGCCGCAGAGCCATTTCATGGAATACTCCACGCTGCCCGGCCCCTTGACCGCTCCCCTCACCATGAAGCCCGCTGATTTCAGATCCTCTATGCTCTTGGGGCCTTCTCCCGCGCTGTCAGCGGTTATCCTGTCGCTGTAAGTGATACCCTTTTCCCTGAGCTTTTCGGCGATGACCCGGTTGGACAGCTTGTTCCCGCCGATTTCGTCGAACACCAGCAGCCTTCTTTCCGACGCCAGATAAGCGCAGCGGCAAAAGCGGAAGGGATCCGGGTACCAGCCCCAGTCTATGCCGTTGTATATCCGGTCAAAGCCGCCGATCTCCTCGTCGCTTATCTCGCGCAGGGTCAGATTTTCAAAGACCGCCCCGCCCGCGCCGGTACATTCCCCCAGATATTCGTGGGCGTAAGCCGTAGGATTCGTCTCTTTCAGGTACTGGGCCTCCTGGATAAACCGCTTCCCCAGCCAGCTCTCCGGCACGTCGAGGTAGGTGCTGTGGTGTACCAGTCTGCCGCTTTTGGGCATGGCGACCCACCGGTTAACCCAGTTGTTCCTGGACGGCGGCGGATTGAAGGTTTTAAAGACAACGCCCTCGCCGCCTCTCACCAGGCTTTGCTCTATGTTTCTGACCGCCCCCTCGCCGCCGAACTGATCCAGCTCCTCCAGCCATAAGATCCCCACATAGCCGAAGGACGGGGTCAGCGATTTTAGCTTTGAGGGGTCGTCCGCGCCTCGGAAATAAATTTTTTGTCCCGTGGACTTGCGCACGATCTCAAGGGGCATAAGCTTTTTCTCGAACTCCCCTTCCAGGCCCAGCTCGTCGATAGCCCAGCACAGCCGGGCGTAAACGCTGTCCTTGAGGGTCGCGCCCACCTGGCGCATGGCGACAGCGTGTTCGTTCTCCCGTCCCATCAGCCTCTCTATCATGACCAACGCCACGAAAGAGGACTTGGCGCTGCCCCGTCCGCCCTTTAGCACATATTCCCCGTGACCTCCGGCGCATATATCCCTGTAAAGATCCACATAGGCCGAACCCACCAGCTCCGCTGGCAGCCTGACCTCCGGCCTTTCCGCTGTCGCCGCCGATTCAAAGGCGTTGGTAAGGTTAAAGATCGCGCTCCTGGCGAAGTCCTTTTCAAACAGCTTTTCCTCGTTGAAGTTCTCGATTCTCAGCCTGGCGTTTTCCAGCAGCTTTCTTTCCGCGGCGGTGCCTTTGTAGTCGGCCAGCTCGCTCCTGCTGTTAAAGCCCAGGGCCAACGCCAGTCCCGTCAGCGTCGGCGGGCGGCCGTTCACATAGACCGTCTCGCCGTTTTTTCCCTCCCGGGGTTCGCCTCTGCACTGGCGAAAGTAATCCTCAATTCGCTTTTTGTATACCCTCAAAAGTAATTCCCCCACTATGCACCCTGCTCATATACTGGCCGTAGCTGAGGCCCGCCGCCATAGCTCTTTTCTGTATCTCGCCCAGAGTGTAGCTGGCGATAGGCGGCTCGGTAGCGTATTCGTAAGGCGCCGCAAGGCCCTGACGGGCCAGATTTTTTCTTTTTCTCGCGCAGCGGTCGCTGCATATCTTGTGTCTGTTGCTGCACTCCGGGATCCTTTTCCCGCAAACGATGCAGAACTTCACGCCCGCTCCCCTTTTTCTTTTTGTCATTTCGTACCTCCCGCGCATCTATCTTTAGCGTTTGCGAACATTTGTTCGCCTTTGTGAGTATATAATAGCACCCTAAATTTCCCATGTCAATATTTTTTTTAAAATTTCAAAAAATTAATATTTTTGAAAGCGCTGGGGCAACCCGCACGGTTTCCCCAGCGGCTGCCCCTTCCGCATCGGGCGCTTTCGCTTACGAAATATCATTTTTATTGTGATAAAAATGATATTTCTACCCCGATTATAGTATAAAATCTCGGGTACACGCCCCGAGATTTTATGTTTTTTATCGAAAGGGAGTTCCCTTTCGAGCTTTCCCCATAGTGCATAGGGTTTGTCAGTAGTCTAAAAAAATTAATATTTTTTGTCACTTGTGAACTATTTAAAACTTTTTTAAAAAAACACTTGACTTTGTCCCTGCCTTGGTATAAAATAATAAATGTATACTTATGTGAATAAGTGCGCGCTTATGCGTCATTATGGATGGAGGTATACCGTGAGAGTGATTTCTGGGGCCGCGAGGGGGCTAAAGCTTGTCGCTCCCGCCGGTCTGGACACCCGCCCCACTCTTGACCGGGTGAAGGAGGCGCTGTTCAGTATGCTGGCTTCGGAGCTTCGCGGGGCGAGGGTCTTGGACCTTTTCGCCGGCAGCGGCGCTCTGGGGATCGAGGCGCTCAGCCGCGGCGGGGAAAGCGCCGTCTTTGTTGACAGCTCGCCCAAGGCCCTTGACGCCGTCAGGCAAAATCTTGCGAACTCCCGGTTAAGCTCCAGGGCGCGGGTGATCGGCGGCGACTCCATCGGCTATCTCCGCTCCTGCGGCGAGGTCTACGACCTGATTTTTCTGGATCCGCCGTACAGCGGCGGGCTTTATGAAAAGGCTCTCGCTCTTATAGCCGAAAAAGAACTGCTCTCTTCCGGCGGCGGCGTGGTCGCCGAGTGGGACGAGGCTGGCGGCGAGCCATGCTTTCCGCCCCAGTTCGTACGGGAAAGGGACCGCCGTTACGGTCGGGTTCGCATAACCATACTCCGACAAAGAGGTGAAGACAGTGCCGACTGAAAAAATCGCCGTGATACCCGGCAGCTTTGACCCGGTGACCAACGGGCATCTTGACATCATTGAGCGCACGGCCTCTCTTTTTGACAAGGTTTACGTCTGCGTCCTGCGCAACGGTGCAAAAAAGCCCCTCTTTACC
The DNA here is from genome assembly GCA_947624455.1 of uncultured Clostridia bacterium. Classification (GTDB taxonomy): domain Bacteria; phylum Bacillota; class Clostridia; order UMGS1883; family UMGS1883; genus JAFLUQ01. Next base: position 5,294 of record CANQKL010000024.1, on the reverse strand, counting down.
ACCGAGGAGCGGATGGAGCTGATCCGCCGGGTGACCGGCCGTCTCCCCAATGTGTCGGTTGAAAGCTTTGACGGGCTGCTGGTCAACTACGCTCGGGACAAGGGCGCCGGATTTATAGTAAAGGGACTCAGGGCGGTCAGCGATTTTGAGTATGAGTTTCAGATGGCTCTCACTAATAAGAGCCTCAATCCGGAGGTGGAGACTTTTTTCATCACCACCAGCCGGTCCTATTCCTACCTTAGCTCAAGCATAGTCAAGGAGGTCGCCCGCTATGGCGGCGACATTTCGGATTTTGTGCCCGCTGAAATAGAAAATGATATTATAGAAAAAATAGGAGGATAAAACCATGGAAATTCTGAAGATGATCGATATTTTGGAGGATAAGGTTGATCACGCTTGGACCATACCCCTGTTCAACCGAATTCTTATCGACAAGGAAGAACTTCTCAAGTGCATCGAGGATATCAGCATGAAGCTGCCCGAGGACCTTAAGCAGGCCCGCATGGTAAAGGACGAGCGCAAGCGCATTTTGGCCGAGGCCGAGGCCGAGGCTGAGCGCATAGTGAACGAGGCCAAGGAGAAGGCCGCCGCCATGGTGCAGGAGCATGAGATAACCAAGGCCGCCGTAGAGCAGTCCAGTCAGATAATCGACGAGGCTTCCCGCAAGGCTCGTGATTTGCGTGCCGGGACTCAAAATTTCATTATTTCCCTGCTCAGCCAGACCGAGGATCGTATCGCCCACTCTCAGGACGTTGTCCGCAGCGCTCTGGACGAGATGCGTTCCCAGGCCAACGCCAAGCAGATCGAGGACGGCAGCCAGAATTAAAGACAGGCAAGGACAATTCTACATAATTTTTTCACATAAAATATCAGAGGTGTAAGTATGTCAGGACATTCCAAGTGGAATAACATCAAGAATAAGAAGGAGAAATCCGACGCTCAGCGCGCGAAGATTTTCACAAAGATAGGCCGCGAGCTGGCCGTCATCGTCCGCCAGGGCGGGCCGAATCCCGACTCCAACGGCAGGCTGAGGGACGCTATCGCCAAGGCCCGCGCAAATAATATGCCCAACGACAATATCAACCGCTGCATAGCCAAGGCTGCGGGCGAGGGCGGCGGCGCCGACTATGAGAACATCACCTATGAGGGCTATGGGCCCAGCGGCGTGGCTCTCATTGTCGAGACGCTGACCAATAACCGTAACCGTACCGCGGGCGATATGCGCCACTACTTTGATAAGTACGGCGGCAATCTAGGTACAAACGGCTGTGTCAGCTATATGTTCGACCAAAAGGGCGTCATAGTCATTGACAATTCCGAGGAGGAGCTGGACGAGGACGCCGTAATGATGGATGCGTTAGACTGCGGGGCCGAGGATTTCAGCGCCGAGGACGGAATGTTCGAGATACTCACAGACCCAGCTTCTTTTTCCTCTGTGCGCGAGGCGTTGGAGGCCAAGGGCTATTCCTTCTCCACCGCCGAGGTGCAGATGGTTCCCCAGACCATGGTCACTCTTACGGACGAGGAAGATTTGAAGAATATGAATAAGCTCATTGATATGCTTGAGGATAACGACGACGTTCAAAACGTCTACCATAACTGGGATGAGCCTTCCGACGCCGAGGAATAACGCAAACCCAAGGCAGCCACTAAGAGGGACCGACATCAAGAGAAATAAACTCCAAGTGAAACAAACTCCAATAGAGTACAGAAAAACAGTCTCCCCCAGGAGGGGAGACTGTTTTTCTGTACTCTCTCACCGCCGCAAACGAAATATTGCGGACGTAAATGCAACATTTACGTCCTCTTCCCTCCGTATGGGAGCGCATCGCGCGTCCGCTTACACAGCGTCCGCTTCCATTACAATATCAAGTATCCTCTTGGCCGACTGGTTGGGATACATATGGCTCACGTCCACAGTATAGTCACAGTTGGCGTAGTACGGCTCCCGGTAGTCCATCATAGCCTCGATCTCGGCGCGGGACTTGCCTTTGAGGAGAGGACGGTTGACGTCGCCGCCGGTGTTGCGCAGTATCTTTTCCACACTGGCCTTCAGCCTGAATACAAGGCAGTTTTTTCGCAGCAGGTCAATGTTCTCCCGGCGCAGCACCGCTCCGCCGCCCAGGGAAATGATCACGCCCTTGCTTTGACTAAGCTCCCTTATGCACTGGCTCTCAATATCCCTAAAGCCCCGTTCGCCCTTCTTTTCAAAGATCTCGGGAATGGTCATGGCGGTGGTTCGGGCGATGTACTCGTCGCTGTCTATCAAGGTCGTGCCGGTCATTTGGGCCAGCTCCCGGCCCACGGCGCTCTTGCCGCAGCCCATAAAGCCCGTCAGCACAATGCTGCGCCTCATCTCCAGTCGGCGGAACAGCTTTTCGATCAAGTCCTCGCCCACCTTCACCCGGGTGAAAAGCTCAAAGGCGATGACCGCCTGATATATCAGCATACCTATTCCGCCCACCGTGGTCAAGCCCCTTTCCGCCGCCATTTTCAGCAGCGTCGTCTCTCTGGGGCAGAACACTATGTCGCAGACCACACAGCCCGGAGCCAAAACGTTAAAATCCGTAAAGGGCGTGGCTTCCGACTTCATCCCTACTGAAGTGGCGTTTATCAGTATCTGCGCCCCGTTAGCGGCGGAAGCGGCCCGTATCCTGGGGTCGCGCAGCTCGGCGGCCAGCCTTTCAGCCTTGGCCCTGGTGCGGTTGATGACCCTGACCCTGGCGGCCCCATTTTCCAGCACGGCGGCGGCAACGCCCTTCGCGGCCCCGCCCGCGCCCAGTATGACCACATCCCGGCCCCGGACGCTGACCCCGTGGCGGCTCAGATTGGCAATAAAGCCTGGAGCGTCGGTGTTGTAGCCCTTAATCGCGCCGTCATGATTGACGACGGTGTTCACCGCGCCGATCCTCTCGGCATAGGGGTCCAGCTCGTCACAGTAGCGGCGAACCTCCTCCTTGTGGGGAATAGTGACGTTCAGCCCCCTTATGCCCAGGGCGCGAACTCCCCTCATGGCGTCCCCCAGATTTTCCGGCAGCACATGGTAGGCACAGTAAAAATAGTTCATTTCCAGGCAGTCCAGAATGAAATTATGTATTTCCGGCGAAACGGAATGAGCTATCGGATGCCCGATAACTCCCAGCGGCAAGGTTTTTGCGGTTATATTCATTTTATCATACCCTTTATTTTCAGATATAACAAGACGGGCTTTTCCAACGCCCTTTTAAAGGCGATGAAAAGCCCTTCCTTCCCCCTGTGGATAGGCTTGAGCAGCACGGCGTAGCAACCCGCCCGCCTGGCTCCCCAGACGTCCGTGAAGATCTGGTCGCCCACCGCGGCGGTGCGCTCCGGGGCCAGGCCCATCAGCTCCGCCGCCCTGACATAGCCCTTGGCCGCGGGCTTGAGCGCGTCCCAAACATAGTGTTCCACCCCGATCCTTTCGCAGAAGTCCGCCACTCTCTGTCGGCGGTTATTGGACACGACGCAGATCTGGATGCCGTTTTTCCGATAATCCGCCAACAGATCCAGGACTTCAGCCGTGGGAACGGGTACGTTATGGCCGATGAGGGTGTTGTCTATGTCAAGGATGACTCCGCCCAGGCCGCGCTGTCTCAGGTATTCAGGAGTAATCTCAAGAACGCTCCCCCTGTAATCCCGAGGTATAAGGTTCATGATCAGGCCTCGCCATTGACGGCCGCCAGCTTGGCGGCGATATCCTCGGCGCAGCCGCGGCACACAGAGGCGCCCTTGAGCATATGGCTGCTGCCGCCGCAGACGGCGCAGCTCAGCTCGGATTTTCTCAGCTCGATCTTATTCCCCTTAAGGCTTATATCCATAAGAGTGTCGTGGCTTATTCCCAGCTTATCCCTCATCTCCTGAGGAATGACCACTCTGCCCATACTGTCTACTCTTCTGCTTATCATTTAATTTCCTCCAATCAGACTTATATGTTTTTGAACTGTCGCGTCAAATATTATGACTATCAGCGTCATGTATATTATACATTATAATCTGTCAAATGTCAATAGCAAATTGTCAATTAATGTTACTTTTTTTGGCTTTTGCGCTGACATATACTGTAAAACGTCATTTTAGGGGGGCTTATGGGAATTTTAACGTTTGTCGTAGCGGTATACGAGCTTTAATAAAATCGGCGTTATTATAGATGAAATCACAATAAGCAGTATCACCGCGGTGAAATACTTTTCTGAAAGCAGTCCCACAGACAGGCCCTTTTGGGCCACGATCAGGGCCACCTCGCCCCGAGTCATCATGCCCAGGCCCACCTTGAGCGCGTCGGACCAGCTGTACCCAAAGGCCCGGCTGGTCAAGCCGCAGCCGATTATCTTGGCCAGCAACGCCACCAGCACGAAGCCCAGGGAGAAGGCCAGCAGCCCCCCGTCCAGGCCGGAGAGGCTGGTTTTCAGGCCGATACTGGTAAAGAAAATAGGCCCGAACATCATATAGCTGCTGACATCCATTTTTTCAGCGATGTACTTGCTGTCATGTATATTGCACAAAATTATGCCCGCCACATAGGCTCCGGTTATGTCGGCTATGCCGAAAAAGTGTTCCGCCACATATGAGAAGCCGAAGCACAGGGCCAGGCTCATAATGGGTATGCGGCGGCGATGCTCATAGCGGGAATCGAGGAACTTGAACAGGTAATAGAAGGCGAAGCCGAAAGCCGCGCAAAAGGCCAGGAACAGCAGGGTGTTCACCACAACTCCAGCGGGATTGGCGTCGGGGCTGCGCAGACCGATTACGAAGGTCAGGACGATAATGCCGATCACGTCGTCGATTATGGCCGCGCTGAGGATAAGGGTACCCACCCTTGTCTGGAGCTTGCCCATTTCCATCAGGGCCTGAACGGTTATGGAAACCGAGGTAGCCGTCATAATAACGCCAATGAACACGGCCTTGTAAAACTCCAAGCTTCCCAGCGGAGAGAAGCCGTATATGCAGCTGTATAGCAGATAACCGCCCACCAGCGGCGTGAACACACCGGCGCAGGCCACGGCGAGGGCCGCCGGGCCGGTTTTTATCAGTTCCTTCAGATCCGTGTCAAGACCGGCCACGAACATCAGTAGCATAACGCCTATTTCCGCCATCTGCAAAATAAAATCGCTCTGCTTCACCAGGCCGAGGACGCTGGGGCCGATAACTATACCGGCAATTATCATACCCACCACCTGGGGCGCCCGGAACCGTCCGGCTATCACGCCGAACACCTTGGCCGCCAAGATGATTATGGCCAAATCTCTGAATATTTCGTAAGCTTCCATTCCAACACT
>CANQKL010000023.1 GCA_947624455.1 uncultured Clostridia bacterium | reverse complement strand
GCGCCCGATGCGGAAGGGGTAGCCGCTGGGGAAACCGTTTGGGTTTCCCCAGCGAGAACGCGCATATCGCTTTTTGCCCGATTATGTCGCAATATTTTTTGCCGGACAAGCGGAATTTCGACAAGCTTCGCCTCGTATACGGTTGTATAATCGTATTGAGGAGTGATAACAAATGAAAGATAAGCTGAAAAATACGCCCGCTATAAAAAAACTCGCCCTCCTGTGGACAAAGGCGGCCCCAGGACTGGGCATTATGATATTGGCCTTCCTGTTGTCAAGGGCCGAGGGCGTCGGCGGGAGCCATCCCTTCGGTTTCGCCTTTTTTGCCGCTGTGGGAGGTCATCCGCTTGCCGCTCTGGGCGGAGCGCTGGGCCTGCTGGTGAGCCGCACCGGACTGTTGGAGCTGGGTCGGTACATATTTTCGGCCGCGGTCTTTATGGCCGTCTGGCCGGGAATAAAAAAGGGGAAGCTCCCCTTCTTCTCCCGTGGACAGGGAGCGGCTCTGGCGGCCATAATAACGCCGGCGGTGGGGCTGTTCCTGCTCTTTATCAGCATGACGGTGGGAGGTTATCCCCTGCTCTCCGACTGCATAGTTCTGCTGGCCGAGGCGGCGACCGTATATGTGGCGGCCCTGGCTTTTGGCAAGGCTCTGCCCCTTTGCTCCACCCTGCACCTGCGCCGAACCTTGACCGGCGAGGAAACCCTTTGCTTTGCTCTGCTTTTCGGCGGCTGTGTCAGCGGACTTTGCGGGATAAGGATATTCGGCAGCCTTGACATAGGTGAAACCGCCTGCGTCCTGCTGGTTTTGATATACGCCGTCCGCTTCGGCAGTCTCCACGGCGGAGTGGCGGGAGCTGTTATGGGGCTTATCTGCGCGATGAGCCGGGGACGGGTAGACGCCTCCCCCGCCTCCTTCGCTATCAGCGGCATCGCGGCGGGCTATTTCAGCAAAAACGGCAAGCTGGCGTCCTGCATAGCCTTCATACTCAGCAACGCCGTCGTAACGGCTATGGCCAACGGCTCCTCGGAAGTATTGATAAATCTGTCATGCTCCCTGGCCGCGTCGGCTCTGCTGTTTTTGATACCCAGGCGGTTCTTTGACGTTATAAGCTCCACAGGCGGAGCTTCCACCGAGGAAAGCGTCGTACTTCGGGATCGGCTGCAGCTTCTGAGCCGGGCGCTGCTCAGCGTCGAATCGGCCATGCAATCCCTGTCCGCCACAAAGTCCGCCACCGATCAGGCCCTAAAGGAAAACCTGTACAGCCGCACCAGCCGCCGGGTGTGCAGCCGCTGCGGTCTGAGAAAATACTGCTGGGGCAAGGACGAAAAGAACACCCGTCAATCCATGGACAAGATGGCCCGAGCTATCGAGGCTGGCGACCGGCCCGCTCCTGAGATGGCTCCCTCTCACTGTATAAGGCCCGACGCCTTTGCCGCCGAGTTCGGCAAAATGCACGACCTGTATATGTGCGACCGGGTGTGGAGCGACCGGCGGCGGGAGCTGCAAGCCACGCTTTGTACGGGCTTCGCAGGGATAAACGGAGTTGTGGAGGCCCTGGCGGAGCGCAGCGGCGAGCTGTCACTGTGCGACGAGCTGATGGCCGACGACATACGTTCAAGGCTGCGGCGCAAGGGCGTGGAGGTGCGCGACATATACGTGACCGGCAGCGACGAGGACACGGAGGTGCGCATGACTCTCCGCGGCTGCGGCGGTCTTGGACAGTGCGAGGATCTGGTACCCAAGATCCTGGAGGAGGCCACGGGTCTGCGCTTTGCGAAAACCGGTCTGAAAAGCTGCGGAAGCTGCCGCTGTCATTATGTGGTGGCCCCGGAGTTCAGCGTTGAGGCCAGCGCGGCCTCGGCGGTCAAGGAAAACCGCCGCGTCAGCGGGGACTTCTCTACCTGCTGCCTGCTGGACCGCAACACCTTTGCCATGACGCTGTGCGACGGCTGCGGCAGCGGCGACGAGGCCGCCCGAGAAAGCCGTCTCTGCGCCACTTTGCTCATCTCGCTGCTGGAGGCGGGCATGACAGCCGAGGCGGCCATAAACCTCACGAACTCCCTTATTCTCGGCAGCGGCATAGGCAGCTGCACAGCCATAGACCTGTGTATAGCGGAGTTAGGAGGCAGCGTGAAGTTTTACAAATGCGGCGGCGCGGCCACCTATATGCGCCGCGGAGCCGACGCGGAGGTTCTGGCTCCCGGCGGTCTACCCGTTGGAACGGGGGCCGAAAGCGGAGCCGAATGTTACGAAAGAAGCCTTGCCGACGAAAGCACTCTCGTCCTCATAAGCGACGGGGTCGCTCTCTCCGGCGACGGGGAAAGTCAGTGGATAAAGGAACTCATTGAACACGGCGGCCTGGCCACGCCTCAAAAGCTGGCCTCGGAAATTCTCAACCGGGCGAGGGACCGTTCCAGCGGAGTGCCGCAGGATGACATGACGGTCATCGCCGCAAGTATTAAGAGGAGGAAGCAAGCTTGAAAAGCAGAGAGCGGAGGGTCATAGTTCTAAAGAACCTGAACTCCCCCAACTTTGAACAGGCGGTCTTTCTGTTGAAGGACGGCCAGGAGGAAAACGGCAGCGCCGTCTATGAGGCGGAAAGGATAATCGAGGAGTACATTTTCCCCTCCCAGGCTCCGCCGCCGCGGCCAAAGCGCTCTCCCGGGGACGGAGGACTGGATTTTCTGCCCTTTGCCATAACCGCCGCCGTGGCGGTGCTGGCCGGAGCGGCGGCCATAGTGGTGAACGTGATCTGACTGACAGGAAAAAGGAGTCCGGAACGAACCGAACTCCCTGACGGCGCGAATTATAACGATTCCCTATTCCAAAAAATCTCTGAGCTTCTTGCTCCGGCTGGGGTGGCGGAGCTTGCGCAGGGCCTTGGCCTCGATCTGGCGGATGCGCTCACGGGTGACGTTGAAGGCGCTGCCGACCTCCTCAAGAGTTCTGGCCCGTCCGTCCTCAAGGCCGAAGCGGAGACGCAGCACCTTTTCCTCACGGGGAGCAAGGGTGCCAAGCACCTCCATGAGCTGCTCCTTGAGAAGCATGAAGCTGGCGGCCTCACTGGGAGCGGGAGCGTCGTCATCCGGAATAAAGTCGCCCAGATGGCTGTCCTCCTCCTCGCCGATAGGAGTCTCCAACGAAACCGGCTCCTGGGCTATCTTCATTATCTCGCGAACCTTGTCCACGCTCATGTTCATCTCCTTGGAGATCTCTTCGGCGGTGGGTTCACGCCCCAGCTCCTGAAGGAGCTGGCGGGAGACGCGGATGAGCTTATTGATAGTCTCCACCATATGGACGGGGATACGGATGGTTCGGGCCTGATCGGCGATAGCCCGGGTAATGGCCTGTCTTATCCACCAGGTGGCATAGGTGCTGAACTTATATCCCTTGGTGTAATCGAACTTTTCCACAGCCTTTATCAAACCGAGGTTTCCTTCCTGTATCAAGTCAAGAAAGAGCATTCCTCGGCCCACATAACGCTTAGCTATGCTGACCACAAGGCGAAGATTTGCCTCGGTCAGCTTATTTTTTGCCTCCTCATCGCCCTTGGCCATGAGTTCGGCATAGTGCAGCTCCTCCTTCTGGCTCAGGAGGGGAACCTTGCCTATCTCCTTCAGGTACATACGGACGTGGTCGTCAACGCTGATGCTTTCAGGAATGGTGAGGTTTTCCAGATCCTCGTCAGGGACGTCGTCCATATCCTGAATTTCCGCGTCGATGTCACCCACAACGTCGATTCCCATGGATTCCAGATTGTCATAGAGCTTTTCTATCTGCTCCACATCCAGCTCCAGCTCGCTGAGGCCCTCCTCAATGTCCTTCTTCGTCAGCATACCCTTCTGCTTCCCCTTGTCAAGAAGCTCCTTGAGAATGGCTTTTTTGTTTACATTTGTGTTTTCGCCCATATCATGTTCCTGCCTTTCGGTGTTTGTTCTTTATCAGTTGGGCCAGAAGAACCACGTCCCCGTTCTTCTCAGCCTCGGCAATGCGTTTTTCCAAATCCTCTCCCCGGATGACCTCTATGTAGTCCTCCGCCGCCGCAAGGCGGTTGTCGGGATCGTCGCTTTTTATTATGACCGCGGCCAGTTCCTCCTCCCGCCGTTCAAAACGGTTCATGAGATACTGCTCGGCGGAAGGCTCCTCGCCCTTATAGCATTCCTGAATTTCAGTAAAAATATCCCTATTCAGTCCCTCGGAAAAAAGCTCGGGACTTAGGTTGTCCCTTATTTTGACATAAATTTCTCTGTCCTCGGCCAAAATTCCAAGGAGCTTGGCTTCCGCCGCCTCGCGGCGGCTCTTGGGCGCAAAGGGCTGTTGGCTCCGGTTCTGGTACACGTTCCTGAGCACCTGCTCTCTCTGCTGCCGACGGCTGTCCCTGCGGTCGGCCTTGCGTACCTCGGTGGTAATGGACTGAACGCTGATGCCCGTCCGGGCCGAGAGCTTCCTTATGTAGGCTTCCCTCTCCACCGCGTTGCCTATAGCCGCCAGAATGGGGGCCGCCTCGCCCAAAAGCTCCACGGTCTGACCCACATCCTCAGCGTCGTATCGGCTCAGCAAAGTGTCGATCTTGTTTTCCGTCACCGAGGACGAGCTTTCCAGCAGCTCCTCAAATTTGGCGCCGCCGTATTTTTTTATGAACTCGTCCGCGTCCTTTCCATCGGGGATGGATATGACCTTCAGCTTCACGTCCAAGCCGTTGAAAATAGCCGAAGCCCGAGCCAACGCCTTTTGCCCCGCCTCGTCCATGTCATAGCAGAGATAGACGGCGTTGCCCTTGGAAATGAGCCGGGCCTGGGCCTCGGTCAGGGCCGTGCCGCAGCCCGCCACGGCGCAGTCGATGCCCGCCTGATGGAGACTTATCACGTCCATATAGCCCTCCACAAGCACATAATAGCCGCGTTTGCTTTTTTTTGCAATGTTTAGAGCGAAAAGGTTCTTTCCCTTGTCGTAGATTATGCTCTCGGGGGAGTTCAGGTACTTTGCCCCGCTCCCCTCCATAACGCGGCCGCCAAAGCCGATTATGTTCTGACGGACGTCGAATATCGGGAACATTACCCTGTCGCGAAAACGGTCGTACATATGGCCCTTTTCGTTGCGGATGCAAAGCCCCGCCTCGGCTATCATATCCTTTGCAAAGCCCTTTTCCTCCAGATGCCGGAGCAGTCCGTCCCAGCCCTTTGGAGCGTAGCCCAAGCCAAAGGAGGCCACAGTTTTACTGGTGAGCCGCCGTCGCTGGAGATAATTTCGGGCCTCCTCCCCCTCGGTGGAGAAAAGGCAGTCCCTAAAGTACCGGGCCGCAGCCTTATTCATGGCGTACATTTCCCTCTTGCGGCGGTATATGTCCTCGCTGTCGTCGTCCCCCAGCTCGGGCAGCCTTACGCCGCCCCGCTCGGCCACGAACTTGACCGCGTCAGGAAAATCCAACCCCTCGGCGGCCATAACGAACTGAAATACCGAGCCGCCAGCCCCGCAACCGAAGCAGTGATAGAGCTGTTTGTCAGCGTCGATGTGAAAGGAGGGCGTTTTTTCCTTGTGAAAGGGGCAGCAGCCCACATATCCTCTGCCGCTGCGTTTGAGGCGGACATAGGCGGAAGCCAGCTCCACCAGGTCAACGGCGTTCCTGACCTCATTAAGGACATCGTCGGAATAGCGCGCCACTTAAGTTCTCTCCTTTCCTGCTTTTGTATAATTATTATTTCGACACAAGTCCCGAAAACCCTTTTTTATCTCTAAATTTTATTCCAGCTTTTTGGGATATAAATATTTTCATAGCAGTAGAGGGCGAAGCGGTCGCTCATTCCCGCTATATAGTCGCAGACCGCCCGTTCCGTGCCTCGGCTGTAATTGGCTTCGGGCGCCGCGGACATCTCCTCCGGATGCCCGATATAGTGGTAAAACAGTCCCTCTATTATTCCACGAACCTTTTTTTCCTCGGTTTTCGCGGAGGAATCCAGGTACACCCTCTCAAACATAAAATCCCTCAGCCGGTTCATGGCGCGGCCTACGCCGTCGGTCATTTGAGGCCTGTCCCGGCCCATACTGTTATATATTATGTCCTTGACCAGGGTATCTATTCTTTTTCCGTGAGAATCGCCCAAAATTTCGGTTATTTCTTTGGGTATATCCCCTCCGTGCAGGATCCCGCCCCGGATAGCGTCGTCAATATCGTGGTTTATGTATGCGATCTGATCCGCCAGGTGCAGGACACGGCCTTCGGGAGTGGAAGCCTCCTTCGGGCCGGTATGGCAGAGGATGCCGTCCCTGACCTCCCAGGTAAGGTTAAGCTTTTCTATATGGTCCACCACCCTAAGGCTTTGCTCGTTATGGCGGAAGCCGCCGTCGCACAGGGTATCTAATACCTTTTCCCCGGCGTGGCCGAAGGGCGTGTGACCCAGGTCGTGGCCCAAGGCCATGGCCTCTGTCAGATCCTCGTTAAGCCTCAGTCCCCTGGCTATGGTACGGGCGATCTGGCTCACCTCGAGGGTGTGGGTCAGCCTCGTCCGGTAATGATCTCCCTCGGGAGTGATGAAAACTTGGGTCTTGTGCTTCAGGCGGCGGAAAGATTTACAGTGAAGTATCTTGTCCCTGTCCCGCTGGAACTCAGTTCTCAGCTCACAAAGCTCAGCGGGCCTTTCCCTACCCCTGGTATTGCGGCTCAGGGTAGCCGCCGGCGAAAGAGTTCTCGCCTCGATGTCCTCAGTCGCTTCCCTGACGGTCATGGTGGTCACATCCCTTGCAGATTTTTCCTCTATTTTATTATTCTACAAATTTTTCAAAAATCCTCTCCCACTTTATCATTATATATTTATGCGCAAGCCGCTATAAATTATTCCCAACTTGACAAGATGAGCGCGCCGTGATAAGATAACATCAAAGAATTTACGAAAGGGAGGCCCGTTATGTTTATAGACATTCCCTATCTGCCACAAGGGCCTGTAGAGCTGGCGGTAAGCGGCTTTAGCGCGGCGGGGATAGAAATAGTCCCAGCGCCGGAGGCGGCGGCTCTGCCCCCGGCGCTGGGCCGCCACGCGGATCTGGGTCTCTGTCCCCTGGGCGGGGCCGAGGTAGTCTGTCCTCCGGACACCTGCGACTATTACCGCGCCGCCTTGGAGCCGCACGGCTTTTCCGTGATTCGCGGCGGACAAGCCCTTGGCGTGAGCTATCCGGCGGATACGGCATATAATGTTGTTGTGGTGGGTAAATTTGCCATTCTCAATCCCTCGGTCTGTGACGGTATACTTTTGAGGGAGCTAGAGCGGCGTTACGAAATTTTGCCTGTAAAACAAGGCTATGCCAAATGCTCCGTGGCTCCCGTGGGAGAAAACGCGCTCATAACCGGAGACGTCGGAATTGCCGAAGCGGCGGGGCGAACCGGTCTGGACGTTCTTCTCATCAGGAACGAAGGAGTCCTGCTGCCGCCGTATAAGAACGGTTTCTTTGGCGGGGCCTGTGGCCTGATATCTCCCGAGCTGCTGGCTGTAAACGGCAGTCTCGGCCATATGCCCGACGGCGGGCTGATAGGCAAATTTCTGGAAAGCCACGGAGTCCGGCCTGTGGAGCTGAGTTCCGGACCGCCCTTCGACACAGGCTCCTTAATACCGCTGAAGGCTACGGGAAATAATATTACCTGAAGCGGGACTGCCCGCTGATAAGTGGAGGTGTATACTTGGAGCTGGACCGACCCGTAAGAGTCAGGCGCGGGAACAGGAAGCGGCTTGCCGCCGCTATGGCCCGCGAGATAATAGATAAATACGAACCCCGGCTGCTGAGAGGCTGCATACGTCGGCTCAACCTGCCCGCTCCCGACGCGGAGCAGGCGTTGGAGCTGGCCGAGGAGCTTTTGTCCCCAGCAAAGGACGACGAGCTGCTCAACAGCTACCGACTGGAGCGGCAGGCCATGATCGCCGCCCCAATAGAGGACTGTCTTACGCGGACAGACTTCATCATTCCCCTTGGAGCGTTGAACTTTCTGTGCGAGAGCTACCGCCGGGAGCTTAGAACCGTCTGCGCCGCCGCGGCTGAGCTTATCGCCGAGGAACGTCACGGCGACCTGTGCTGTCTCATAGCCGGTGAATACGTGGAAAAGCGTATGCGCCGAATGGGCAGTAAGCTGATCGCCGTACACCTGGTCATCGACGGCGACGACGCCCAGCTTTACGATGGAGCGCGCCGGGAGATAACCCAGGAATATTCCACCTATCTGCCCGAGGAGGATCGGCGGCGGTATTCCCACTGTGATCTGGTACTCAGCGCTATGGTGGACATCGCGCCCCGAACAGTCTACGTCTACGGCGGCGAGACTAATTACCGCCTTCTCCGGCGTATCCAGTTGATGTTTCCCTGCGTCCGCACGGTGGACGGAGATTTTTGACGGGGCAAGGAAGCTAAAAAATCCCCTATGCGATCTGGAGGCACGGGGCTGTTCAAAAAAAAAAATCGTGCAGAAAGCCCTTGGACGATCTGCGCGACTTTTTTTACAGCCCTTTTTAATAACCCAGAGGGGTAAATTACATTGGCGGGCTATTTTATATTTCTTTGTTTTCTTGACCTTTACTTGCCGCGTCCCTGTACTCCGAGGGGCCAAGACCCAAAATGAGGATAAAAAGCGGGTTCAGGAAAAGCAGTCCCAGCGTGAACGGAACGCCGTGGCCAAAGGCTCTGGACAGCTTGTACGTCGCAACAACGCCTATAGCCAGCGCAACCGCCATAAGCGCGGCGCTGATTTCTATAAAAACTCTGTTGTCGTCGGGCAGACCGTAGTTGTAGCAAAAGGCCGAAACGAAGGATAGCAGCAGATTGAGCCAGAATATCCCGGGCCGCCAGGCGATTTTATAGACTATGTAGCGGTTATAAATAGGTATCAGGCTCTTCCAGCCGGGTTCGCCCGCTTTTTTGAACACCCGCCAGTTAGCTATGACTCGGATTATGTAATAAGCCGCGACCAACGCGCACACCGCGCCTACCGTCAGTCCCATGACCATGAGTACTTTACCCAAAAAGCTGGACGAATGGATACCGGCAAATATCGTACTGGTAAACATCAAGACCACTCCTTATTATGTATATCACTTTGAAAAAGCCCGGTAAAGGTCGGGAGCCGGGCCTTTCCGGCCCCCGGCCTTTATCTTATCTATTTTATCTTGGGCTTAGCCACAAGGGCGGCGATTATTGCAAAAAGTATCACCGCGGCAATGCCCGCGGCCGTGGCCGACAGGCCGCCGGTGACGACCCCAAGGAAGCCGTCCTTTTCCACGGCCTTTATCACTCCCTGATACAGGGAATGACCGAAGCCCAGCAGCGGCACCGTTGCCCCCGCTCCGGCAAACTTTTCAAGGGGCTTGTACACCCCGATAAGCGACAAGAACACTCCCCCTACCACATAGCCCGTAAGGAGCCTTGCCGGGGTCAGCTTTGTCTTGTCGATGATGACCTGACCCAGGGCGCAGAAAAGTCCGCCCACCAAAAACGCCTTGATGTAGTCCATAAACACTCTCCTTTTGTCATTGGCAGACGCCAATCCCCAGCGGCGGCGCACCGCGCCAGGCTCGACCAGCGTTTGCTTTTAGGTTAGTATTTACGGATATTTCAACTTTATTCAAGTACGATTATATATTAGGTATCTGCCAGTCTATGGGCGTCCTGAGAGCGCTTATCAGCGCGTCGTTGGCCCGGGCAAAATGGTTGCAGCCAAAAAAGCCCCGGCTGGCGGAAAGCGGACTTGGATGAGCCGCCTCAAAAACAAAATGGCGGTCGGCGTCGATGAGTTCCTTTTTCCGACGGGCGTTATTGCCCCACAGGAGAAATACCACCGGATCCTCCCTGCGGTTCAGGGCGGAAATGACCCTGTCGGTAAATATCTCCCAGCCCTTGCCCTTGTGGGAGTCGGCCTGGCCACGCCTGACCGTGAGTACCGAATTGAGGAGCAGCACTCCCTGCCTGGCCCAGGGCATAAGGAAGCCGTTGTTGGGGATATAGCAGCCGAGAGTGTCCCTCAGCTCCTTGTACATATTCATAAGAGACGGCGGCACCGGCGTGCCGGGCTTTACGGAAAAGGCCATTCCGTGGGCCTGGCCCGGCTCATGATAGGGATCCTGGCCGATAATGACCACCTTCGTCGCGCTGTAGCCCGTGACCTTCAACGCCGAAAACATATCGTACATATTGGGGTATACCTCATACCTCATGTACTCCGTTTTCAGAAATTCCCGAAGCTTCAGGTAGTAATCCTTTTGGAACTCGCCGCCGATGATGTCGTCCCAGTCGTTGTCGAGACTGACCATGTTCTCACCTTCTCATATAAATCTTTCCATGACCTTATTTTCAAACACCACTCCGCGGCGTTCTACGCGCTCGACTCCGCAAACGTGAAAGCCATTTTTCAAATAGAAGCCGTAACCCACTCGGCTGGATGAAAGGAAGATGCGTTTAAGTCCCCTCTTTTTCGCCCAATCAAGGGCCGTGTTGAGCAAGGCCGTGGCTACGCCGGAGCATACGTTGTCTGGATGTGTAAAAAGCCGGTTGATATAACCGTCCCTCTCAATACATATAAAACCCACCGGCCGCCCCATATCCTCCATCACCCAGGCGGCGTTCATCAGCAGAGAGCGGCTGAGCTTTCTCGGATCCATATTTTCGGGAGCCCAGGCCTCCAGTTCCTCGGGAGTATATGCCTCGGCGCACAGACGGTGAACCGAGCTATATAGCAGCTCCGCCAGGCGTTTGCCATCGCCGGGGCGTATTCTCCTGATTTTCACCCTCACCACTCCCATAAGGCGTAGAAAGTCCGGTACACGCCCGGACTTTTCACGTTTTTTCAGTACTTTCTCTTGCGAAAAATCAATAAATCGCTACCCCGATTATGGTATACACCCATCGTGCATAGGGTTTGTCTGTAGTTTGACCCACATACGTACGTATGTGGGTCATTTTGCGTCTTATTTAAACTTTCTTTTTCTTGCCGCTTCGGACTTCTTCTTGCGTCTTACGCTTGGCTTTTCGTAATGTTCTCTTTTACGAACTTCGGAAATTACGCCTGCCTTAGCGCAAGAGCGTTTGAATCTTCTAAGGGCGCTATCTAAAGACTCATTCTCCTTGACTCTTACCTCGGACATCTCTAACCCTCCCCTCGCAGCTCCTAAAGAAATAGTTACCGCATATAGTGACATAATAATTATACCATAAAAATGAAATATGTCAATAGGTTTTTATTAATTTTTCTTAATAAATATTAATTGGCACATTTTTAGCCCGGAGGCCAAGCCAGGCTCCGGCCGCCCAGCATATGGAAGTGCAGGTGTCCCACGGTCTGGCCGCCGTCGGCGCCGCAGTTGTTGACTATGCGGTAGCCGCCCTCGGCTATGCCCTCCCGGGCAGCTATCTCCTTAGCCGCGAGAAAGACGTCGGCGATCACTCCGGCGTTTTCCGCCGTAAGCTCGTTGGCCGAGGCGATATGCTCCTTCGGTACAATGAGTACGTGGACGGGTGCCTCGGGATTTATGTCCCGGAAGGCGTAAACCTTGTCGTTTTCATAGACCTTTGTCGAGGGTATTTCCCCGGCGATTATTTTGCAGAACAGGCAGTCCATCATTTTCTCTCCTTTTCACTATATTTTCCTGATGCCGCGTATTACTTACGCTCCGATCTGTTTGGCGACTATCTCATCGACGATGGCAAGGGCGTTGTCTATCTTATCGGCGTCCCTGCCGCCGCCCTGGGCCATATCGGGCTTTCCGCCGCCGCTGCCCCCGGCGACGGCGGTTATCTCCTTGATTATCTTGCCCGCATGTACGCCCTTAGCCACGGCCTCCTTAGTGGCCATAGCCACAAAGGTTATCTTGCCGCCGTTGTTGGTGGCGAGGACTATGGCGCAGCAGGAGTTGTGTTCCTTCACAGCGTCGCCCATCTTCTTCAGCTCGTCCACTGTGGCCCCATCGTTCTGGGTCACAAAGAGGGAAACCCCGCCTATTTCACGGGCGCTGGCCATGAGGTTGTTGGCCTTGGCGTTGGCCATCTGCGCGGCCACGGCCTCGGCGGCCTTTTTGGCCATGCGCAGATCCTCCATAACGCCCTCGGCCTTATGCTCAAGCTCGGCCTCGGAGGTCTTGAGGGTGGAACAGAGGCTGCCCACCAAAGCGTCCCGGCCCTCGATATATTTCAATACGCCGCCGCCGGTGATGGCCTCGATACGGCGGACTCCGGCGGCCACGCCGCCCTCGGACAGTATCTTGAACAATCCCGCCTGAGCGGTATTTTTAAGATGGGTGCCGCCGCAGAATTCCACGCTGTAGTCGCCGACGGAAACCACCCTCACGATCTCGCCGTACTTTTCGCCGAAAAGGGCGATGGCGCCCAGCTTTTTGGCCTCGTCGATGGGCAGCTCTTTAACGTCAACGTCGATTGCGTCGAGTATTTTTTCATTCACTATCTGCTCAACGGTCTTTATCTGTTCCGGCGTCATGGCCTCGAAGTGAGAGAAGTCGAAACGGAGCTTGTCGGCGTTCACAAGAGAGCCAGCCTGGGCCACATGGTTGCCGAGAACGTCACGCAGAGCCTTGTCCAAAAGGTGAGTGGCCGTATGGTTGCGGCAGATGGCGGCCCTGTTTTTCGCGTCCACCTGGAGAGTTACGCTGTCGCCAAGACTGAGAGCTCCCCGCTTGACGGCGACCTCGTGGAGATACAGCCCATCGCCGGTCTTTGTGGTATTTACCACCTCGGCGACCGCGCCGTCGTTGAAAATAACGCCTATGTCTCCGACCTGGCCGCCCATTTCCGCGTAAAACGGAGTTTTTTTGGCGACAATGACGCCATTTTCGTCCTCGCTTATCTCCGCGCTGACCTCGCCCTCGGAAACTATGCCCACGATCTCCGACTGCGTCTCCAGACCGGCATAGCCCACAAACTCGGTGGCGGAGGCGTCCTCAAACTCATAGTTCTCGTCTCCGTCCCAACTGGAACCGTCCTTGCGGGCGGCCTTGGCGGCGGCCTTTTGTTCCGCCATTGCCATGTTGAAGCCCTCGACGTTTACGCCCAGTCCCTTTTCCTGAGCCATTTCCACGGTCAGGTCAAGGGGGAAGCCGTAGGTGTCATGGAGCTTGAAGGCCATGTTCCCGGTCAGCTCGCTGGCTCCGGCGGCCAGAGCCTCCTCGATATACTGATTGAGTACTACCATGCCGCCCTCTATGGTGGCGTCGAAGCGTTCCTCCTCCTTTTCGATGATCCGCTTGATATACTCCCGCTTTTCGCCCAGCTCAGGGTAGGCGGACTTGGAGCAGTCGATAACCGTATCGGCCACCTCGCTGAGGAAGCGGCGGTCGATGCCCAGCAGCTTGCCGTGGCGGGCGGCCCGACGCAGCAGCCTGCGAAGCACATAGCCCCGGCCCTCGTTGGAAGGGATAACGCCGTCGCTGACCATCATTACGGTGCTGCGAATATGGTCGGTAATGACTCGGAGAGAAACGTCGGTCTTTTCGTTTTCCTTATAATTTACGCCCGCGATGCGGGAAATGTGCTTCATAACGTCCTGCACGGTATCCACCTCAAAGAGGTTGTTGACGCCCTGCATAACCACCGCCAAGCGTTCCAGTCCCATACCTGTGTCTATATTCGGCTTCGGAAGCGGGTTATAGTTGCCAGCCTCGTCCTTGTCGAACTGGGTGAACACCAGGTTCCAGACCTCCATGAAACGGTCGCAGTCGCAGCCAACGCCGCAGGTGGGCTGACCGCAGCCGAACTCTTCGCCCCGGTCGTAGTAAATTTCCGAGCAGGGGCCGCAGGGGCCGGTGCCATGCTCCCAGAAGTTGTCCTCCTTACCTAAGCGGACGATGCGCTCGGGCTTTACGCCCACCTCGTTTATCCATATATCCCTGGCCTCGTCGTCGTTCTCATATACCGACACCCAAAGCTTTTCCTCGGGGATCTCCATGACCTTGGTAAAAAATTCCCAGGCCCAGGAGGTCGCTTCCTTCTTAAAGTAGTCGCCAAAGGAGAAGTTGCCCAGCATTTCAAAAAACGTGCCGTGGCGGGCGGTGTGGCCAACGCGCTCAATGTCGGGGGTACGGATGCACTTCTGGCAGGTGGTGACACGGCGGCGGGGAGGAGTCTGCGCCCCGGTGAACCAGGCCTTCATAGGGGCCATGCCAGAATTTATCAGCAGCAGACTGGCGTCATTCTTAGGCACCAGGGAGAAGCTGTCAAGTCTAAGACAGCCCTTGGACTCAAAAAAGCTCAGGAACTTCTCCCTTATCTCGTTTACTCCTAATTTTTGCATTTATGGTCAACTCCAATTTTAAATTACTGTTACTTTATTTTAATATTATATAATTTCCCTTCGGATTTGTCAATAACTTTTTTACTCCTCCTCGTTGGCGAAATACAGCTTTTTGTACATTCCGCCCCGGGCGATGAGTTCCCTGTGAGTGCCTGTCTCGCAGATGGCGCCCTTGTCGATCACGGCGATCTTGTCGGCGTTCCTTATGGTTGAAAGCCGGTGGGCAATTATGATTGTGGTACGGTTTTGAATGACCTGATCTATGGCCTGATGTATCAGCCGCTCGGTAGAGTTGTCCACCGCCGCGGTGGCCTCGTCCAGTATCAGTATGGGCTTATTGCGCAGTATGGCTCTCGCGATGGCGATGCGCTGCTTCTGACCGCCGCTGAGCTTTACGCCCCTCTCGCCCACAATCGTGTCGTAACCATGCTCCATCTCCATAATGAAGTCGTGGGCGTTGGCGACCTTGGCGGCGGCCTCTATCTCCTCGTCGGTGGGGTTGTCCGCCCCGTAGGCTATATTTTCCCGGGCGGTGCCGTGAAAAAGGAACACATCCTGCAGCACCATGGAAATATTGTCGTGAAGGGAGCCGAGACTGAGCCGGCGCAGATCCACGCCGTCAAGAGTTATCCTTCCTCCGGTGGGGTCGTAGAACCTGGCCGCAAGGCTGGCGACGGTGGTCTTTCCCACGCCCGTGGGGCCAACGAGAGCCACGGTCTCGCCGCTCTTTATATCCAGGTTAAAATCGCGCAGCACCGGAGTCCCGTCTATGTACTCGAAATTCACGTTCTCAAAGCGGATGTCGCCCTTGGCCTGCCGAAGCTCCACGGGGTTTTCGTCCTCCGGCACGTCGGTCTTTTCCTCCAGCAGCTCAAATATGCGCTCACCGGCGGCCAGAGAATCCTGGAGATCCTCGTTGAGACGGGCAAGGTTGTTGATGGGCGCGTAAAGAGAACTGAGATACAGCACAAAGGCCACTATCTCGCCCGCGTCAACGCCCTTAGTAGCCAGATACCCGCCGACGGCGATGACCAGCACGGTGCCGATTTGGTTGAGAAAGGCTATGGAGGGGTGGATAACGGCGCTGCGGGTCAGAGCCATTATATTATACTTCGTGAACTGCTGGCTCACGGCGGCAAAGTGATTCAGTTCCCTTTCCTGACGGTTAAAGATCTGTATCTCCTTTATGCCTGAAATAT
>CANQKL010000022.1 GCA_947624455.1 uncultured Clostridia bacterium | reverse complement strand
TGGTCACTATATCGCTGAGCTTGGCGTGCCAGCCGTTGGACTCGTAGCTCCCGGCCATGGCGTTAGGCACGTACAGAGTTCTGCCGTCGTCGCTGTACATATTGGTGTAAGCCGCAGACTTGTCGGCGTAATAGCCCTTGCTTTCCAGCTTTTCCCTGTCCCCCGTACGGGCGATAACCGCCGTACCGTCCTCGGCGTACAGCGTCAAGGGAACCAGGTCGGCCGGACTGGCGTAATAGCCCTCGGCCAGGTATTTGTCAACCTCGTCGGGATCGACCTCCACGGGAGAGCCGTCCGCGGCGTAAACCACCGCGCTGTCCGAGCTGCTCAAGGCCATTATCAGCGCCATTACTGAGGCCGCCAGGGCGATCACGACCAACAGAGTCAGCAGCTTTGCCCCGTTGGAACGGCGGCGTCGCCGCCTGGCGGAGCTTGTCCGACGGTCCCGCTGCCGCTGCTGGAACTCCTTAAGCTCGGGATACTCCTGAAAAATATCCGTTTCATCCACTGGTCTCACCACCCTTTATCCCAATTATAGCACATATTTCATACAATTTCAATAAGTATTTAAAATTTTTTACCGTCTCTTATCGCCGCCGTGGCGGCGTAGACTCGGTCGCAGCCCATGGCCTTCAGCAGCCGGCAGCAGACGTCCAGCGTGGAGCCGGTGGTGGTCACGTCGTCCACCAGCAGCCACGTCCCGCTGAGGCGTTTTTTACCGGGCAGGTACATACCACGGGCGTTTTTTCGGCGTTCGGAGCTGGAAAGCCCCACCTGATGCCTGTCGCCGGGGCTGTGGCGAAGGGCGGGCCTTACGGGAACGTCGAGCAGCCGTCCCAGCTCCTTGGCTATAAGACGGGTCTGATTGTAGCCCCGAACCCTGTCGGTGGCGGAGCTTTGGGGGACAAAGGTTATGGCGTCCGGGCGGAAGCCGCCCATTTCCCGAGCTATTTCCCCGGCCAGGAATCTGGCTTTGGAGGGCTGGCCGTAATATTTCATGTTGGAGATGAGCCGTCGAACGCCCCTGTCATAGAGGAAGGGTACAAAGCACTTTTCAAAAGGCCGGCCTTTGGAGCAGGTCTGGCACCAGGGCATGGCGAACTCGCTGTCCATGGGTCTGCCGCAGATCTGGCAGCGCGGATCGGAAATTCGGGGCAGGTCACGGCCGCAGTCGTCGCACAGCTCCGGCTTTGAGCCGTAGGGCAGGAGCTTGCGGCAGACGGCGCACCTGGGCGGAAAGAGAAAGGACAGTATCATCCGGCTCCCTCCCCAAAAAACGACCGGCGCATATCGGCGGCGGGCGTATCGCAAAGTCTCACATCGAACACCTCCAAGTCAATTATAAGCGAAGAGGCAGGCTCAAAGCTTCCGTAAAAGAATCAAACCGAAAAACAAATCTTCACGAGAATTATTTTCTGTGACGCAAAAAATTCGATACTCTTCAAAGGCGCGGAACAATTTTTTGTCCGTCAGGCCCTCAGCCCCTTGACAGACAGGGAAAAAAGTTGTAAAATACTGTACATAAGGAGGAATGAATATGAATAAAATTATACGCCGAGTTTTTATGCTGATCCCCGCCGTCCTTATCCAGCTCATATGGATATACTGCCTGCTCAAATGGCTGGCGCCCTGGGCCGCCGTGATAAATCTGGCGCTGTCGGTACTGTCGGCCCTGTTTGTGCTGTATTTGATAACGAAAAGGGACGAGGGAACTTACAAAATACTTTGGCTGCTTGTTATCCTGACGTTTCCGCTGCCGGGCGCGGCCCTTTACCTCATATTTGGGAACAAGCGCACCACAAAGCCGCTGCAAAAAAAGCTGGATCTCGCCCCCCAGCTTCCGCCCGTCGAGGACGCGACGGCCCCGCTGTTCGAGGCCTTTGACGCGGAGAACAAGCGGCTTAGCCAGACCTTCCGCTGGGTGCAGGAAAAAACGGGCTTTCACCTTTGCGAGAACCGTTTTGCCAAGTACTATCCGCTGGGCGACGAGCTGTTCCCCGCCATGCTCGAGGAAATGGAAAAGGCGGAGCGCTTTATTTTCGCCGAGTATTTCATTGTAGAGAACGGCCTTATGTGGGACTCCATGGTGGAGGTAATGAGCCGCAAGGCCGCCCAGGGCGTGGACGTAAGAGTGATGTACGACGACCTCGGCAGTATCTCGACCTATTCAAAGGAGGCCGCCGCGCGGCTGCGCAGTAAGGGCATACGCTGCGTGGCCTTTAATCCCCTGGTGTTCGTCAAGGGTACTCTTAATTGCCGCGACCACAGGAAAATGCTCATTATCGACGGAAAAACCGCGTTCAGCGGGGGAGTAAATTTGGCGGACGAATATATAAATCACGTTGAAAAGCACGGCCATTGGAAGGATATAGGCTTCCGGGTCACCGGCGAGGCGGCGAATAATTACACGAGGATGTTCGCCCAGTTCTGGAACGCTTTCACCGGCGACCCCGTGCCGGATGAGTTCTTGGAGGTTCAGGCCCCTCCTCGGGGCGGCGAGGCGGACGGACTCGTGCTGAGCTACTATGATTCTCCCCTCGGCAAGGACGCTATTAGCAACGAGCTTTACATCGACCTGCTGTCCCAGGCCCAAAGCTACGCCTGGTTCTTCACGCCCTATCTCATGCCCGGCGACGCCCTGCTCGAAGCCTTTGTCCGCGCCGCCAGACGCGGGGTGGACGTGAGGATAATCATGCCCGGCGTCCCTGACAAAAAGCTGATTTACCGGATGTCGAGCAGCTTTTATCCGGTGCTTTTGGAGGCTGGCGTAAAAATTTACGAATACGTTCCCGGCTTCGTCCACGCCAAGGGCTGTATAGTGGACGGCATAGTGGGTACGGTGGGTACGGTCAACCTGGACTACCGCAGCCTGTTCCTGCATTTTGAAAACAACTCCCTGTTCTACCGCGCCGGCTTGCTTGATGACCTGAAAGCGGATTTCGCCGCCACTGAGGCGAAGTGCCGGGAAAGAACCCTTGAAAACATCGGCGGCGGCTTTGTAAAATGGATAGTGGACGGGGTGCTGAGGATATTTGCTCCTTTGTGCTGATCCTTCCCGAAGCAAACTATTTAAAAGAACGGCAGCGGCTATGTATCTGCGGCGCGCAGCATTTGAATAACGCAATGTGAGTTGATATAAAAATACCGGAAATGCTTAAGCATTGCCGGTATTTTTATGTGATTTTGTTATATTGACCGGAGGAGTATATTTTGTCGAGGATAAATAAAATTTTCAAAAAAGTATTGCAGAGGAAATAATTCTGTGATATAATATATTTGCGACACAAATGAATATCTGAATTCCCAATGTATTAGGCGTGTATTTTTGTCAAATACTTTTGATAAAAATACATGGCTCCTTTTCAGCATGCCTGTGCATTGGGCTATGTCAGATATTTGTGTCGCAACAAATCGGAGTGATGTATTTTTTATGTGTCGCTCCTTGATTGAGCGGCGCATTTTTTATTGCGTTAAAAATAATAGGGTGTATGCCCTGTTAAAATAAAGCGGCCTCGGCGCGGCAGACAAATGTCTGTTCCCTCCCGCGCCGGGGCGGCGCATGGCACAATTTTTAATTAAAGGGAGTGGTTTTTGTGAGAAAAAAGGTTTTATTCGCGGTGATTGGCTCTTTGTTTATGTGCCTGTTTGCCAGCGTGTCCGCACACGCTATCACACAGGCCGAAGCCGTCAACTGGGCAAAAGCGCAGATTGGAACAGCATATAATGTCGATGGAATAAACGGCTATCAATGCTCCGATTTCGGCACAGCGTACATAAATTATATCATTTATGGCAATGCATACTATAAAGGTGATGGTGCTTTTACAACATATTATGGACGTAATTATTTTAACTTAACATATCCGATCGGTTGGCAACGTATCGCAAATACGCCCGATTTTGTTCCACAACCCGGAGATATACTGTGTTTTGCTGAAAATTCATCAAACAGCGCCGGTCATGTCGCCGTTGCATTAGAAGGGTGTACGGTCTCTGTAATGTATGGCGTGGGACAGAACGGTCGTGCAAACGGCGGTTGGGGAGAAGAGGTTAAAAGGGAAACACTTCAATATTATGGCGCTTGGGGAAATTTTCAAGGCGTTATAAGGCCACAGTGGGGTAGCGGCGGTTCAAATCCCACTGGTATGGTCGATAGTTGCGTCGGTGGCACAGGTACTATAAAAGTACGTGGGTGGGCGTATGACCCAGATAACAAATCCGCTCAACTTGACATTCATGTTTACATCGGCGGCCCGGCAGGCTCTGCAAATGTAGAGGGAGCGTATGTTTTAAAGGCCAATAAATCAAGGCCAGATGTAAATAAAGTTTATGGGGTTGGGGATTATCATGGATATGAAGAAACAATTGCAATAGAAAAGACAGGCACACAAGCTATCTACATTTATGCGATAAATGTTGGTGGCGGTGACAACCATCTCCTTGGGAGCAAAACTGTGACTATTGCAAAAGATAATGAGGCTCCAAAAATATCGAACGTAAGAATAACAGATCAAGATAGCACCGGTTATACTGTAAAATGTACTGTTACGGACAATGCCTGCGTTGCAAAAGTTCTGTTTCCAACATGGGTAGCAGGAAAAACCGACGCAATTTGGTATACAGCATCCATTTCCTATAATGGTTCTGTTACAACCGCCGAAGCAAGCTACCGAGTAAAATTATCTGACTTGAAAAATATTGCTGGATTATATTATACAGACATATATGCATACGACAAAACTGGCACTCAAGGCAAATATGCTTCAGTTGTCGTTCCTATAAATATGAACTTCACCGTTACCTTCAACGCCAACGGCGGCAGTACACCCACACCGAGCAAAACTGTCACATACAACTCCAATTATGGCGACCTACCCACGCCCACCAGAGCGGGCTACACGTTTATCGGTTGGTTTACCGCCGCCAGCGGAGGGTCGCAGGTCACAAAGGACACAAAGGTTACAATCACCGCAAATCAGACGTTATACGCGCAGTGGAAGCCGTTCACCTATACCGTAAAATACAACGCCAACGGCGGAACAGGCGCGACGGCGGACAGCGTTCACAGCTATGACAGCGAAAAGGCGTTGACGAAAAACGGCTTTACAAAAAAGTATTACACCTTTACCGGCTGGAACACCAAGCCCGACGGGAGCGGCAATCCCTACGCCGACGAAGCAAAAGTTAAAAACCTTACCGCCGAAAACGGGAAGGTTATAACGCTTTACGCCCAGTGGAAAAGGACGGTCAGCACTAAGACCACCCTCGACAGCCACGGTAGCTACACTCTTTGCAATGTCAAGATAAGCGGGGCCGCCGCCCCTTGCAGAGTGATTTTGGCGGCGTATAAGGGGAACAAGCTCCTTTCCGCCGAAACGAGGGCCTATTCCTCCGGCGACGAGAGCTTTGCCGTCAGCGGGGATTTTGACACGGTCAAGGTCATGGTCTGGAACGGTCTTAGCGGCATGGAGCCGATAAGCGAGGTAGAGGTCGTAAAAAAATAAATAATCAGCAAAGAGCTATGGAGCTAATGATATGCGCCCCAAAAGTTAGACACTTTTGGAGGTGCATATCATTTTTTGCCTATTTTGCATTTGCAGGGTTATTTAGTACCTTGCCGTACTCATCGAAACGTGAGCCGTGACAGGCGCAATCCCACGAATGTTCAGCGCGATTCCAACGGAGCGCGCAGCCCATGTGCGGGTAGCGTCTGCCTGTAATGGACAGCAGATTTATTACCGACTCAAAGCTGTTGACAAAAAGCTGCGGTTTTAGAATACTCCTCGATGGACTAAACACATCCGCATACTCATTACTCCTCCCCTGCGCCATATCAGAGAGCATTATTGCCGAGAGCATCGCTCCCGTCATACCCCATTTATTGAAGCCTGTCGCTGTGAAAAGCTGTGCGGTACGGCTTGAATACCTACCGATATATGGCACGTCGTCAAGACTGATGCAGTCCTGTGCCGCCCAGCGGCAGTACTCCGTTGACTGGGGATAATAAAGCTTTGCATAGCGGCGAATCTCGCTCCAGTTACCGCCTTTTTTGCCTGTACGATGTCCTCCGCCGCCGAGAAGAAGATACTTTCCGTAATTTCGGAAGGAAAGTCCTGTTTTGCTGTCTTCAACATACATACCGCCCACATCGCAGGCGTTTTCAAGAGCAAGCACATAGGAACGGTGTTGATAAAGCTTTAGGAAATAGATGCCGTGTTTATTAATGAACGGAAAATGTGTTGCAACGATTACTGTTTTTGCACTAATGCTTCCGCTGTCTGTCACCGCCGTATTTCCGCGCATTTCCTTTACAAATGTGTTCTCATATATGGGTAGACCCGCTGCGATGGCAGAGATGAATTTCAGCGGATGAAACTGCGCTTGACATGGGAACATAACCGCGCCTGCCGTTTGGAACGGAAGTGAAATTTTCTCGCAAAACTGTGCGGGATAGCCTATTTTCGCAAGTGAATTCATCTCCTGCTCCAGCGCTCCCCTGTCTCCAATCGAATAGACATAATTGTCTTTCCGCTCATAGTCGCAGTCAATTTTTTCGCAAAGCTCCGTATATTTTTCAAAGGCAAAGCGGTTTGCTTCAAGATATTTTTGCGCCATTTCAGTTCCGCCGCTTTTCAGCAATTTGTGATAGATCAGCCCATGCTGAAATGTGATTTTTGCTGTTGTGTGTCCTGTTGTGCCTTGACAGATTTTTCCCTTTTCAACAAGAACGCAGTCCACGCCGTTCCGCATTAAAAAGTAAGCCGTCAGAATTCCCGCCATACCTCCGCCGATAATCAGAACATCGGCGGATATGTCTTGATTCAGCTTCGGGAAAGACGGAAGCTGCGCGCTTTTTTGCCAGATTGATTCCATAGTTCCTCCTCGTATGAAACGCCGCCCGATTGTATTCAGACGGCGTTGATTCTTATAGATCCTGCGAATCCGCGGCGGGCAGATCATTCTCCAGATTGTCTCTTGCGAGATCATTGTCAATAGCGTTATAGGCGTCGGATATTGGCTTTTCCTGTGAGAATGGCGTTGTATGATAGACCTTTAGCGATGGCGCTTTTGTCCCTGGGATGATCGGATTTGCGGGAGACTTTCCGTGTTTTGCTTTTCCCTGAATTTCGGGAACCGGAGCCGCCGTATTCTTAACTTGTGTGTGCGTCCGTTCGGGACGGCTCATGCCCTGTTTTGCCATGTTCATCACCTCATGTGTAGTATGTGAGCATTTTCTTGATTTATGTATATACAAAAATCAGCGTATCTACTAAATGTGAAAACATGGGAATCCATCGTCGGCGATTTGTTTGGCCCCGACCTAAAAAAGTCCTTGACAGATGGGGAAAAACGTGGTAAAATAATGTGAAACGACCGAAGGCGCACCCCTGTGTGGAAAAATACAGAGGGGTCGGGGCTTAAGCGTCATTTTCACTGTGATAAAAATAGGAGTTGATATTGATGGCTGAAGAAAAGAGATTTGTGGAGGAGATCACGCCCATGGACGTGGACTTCGCCCGCTGGTACACCGACATAGTAACCAAGGCCGACCTTATCGAGTACGCCTCGGTTCGCGGCTGCTGCGTTATCCGGCCATATGCCTACGCCATCTGGGAAAATATTCAAAAGACCTTGGACGCCATGTTCAAGGCCACCGGTCATGAAAACGTCTATATGCCCATGTTCATTCCCGAAAGCCTGCTCCAAAAGGAGAAGGATCATGTGGAGGGCTTCGCCCCCGAGGTGGCCTGGGTCACTATGGGCGGCAACGAAAAGCTCCAGGAGCGGCTTTGCGTCCGCCCCACCAGCGAGACGCTTTTCTGCGACCACTACAAGAACATAATCCACTCCCACCGGGATCTGCCCAAGCTCTACAACCAGTGGTGCAGCGTCGTAAGGTGGGAAAAGACCACCCGCCCCTTCCTGCGGACGATGGAGTTTTTGTGGCAGGAGGGCCACACCGCCCACGCCACCGCCGAGGAGGCTCAGGCCGAGACTGAGCGGATGCTGAACGTTTACGCCGACTTCTGCGAAAATTACCTGGCTATCCCCGTGGTCAAGGGCCGCAAGACCGAGAAGGAAAAGTTCGCCGGCGCCGTGGCCACCTACACCATCGAGAGCCTTATGCACGACGGCAAGGCCCTCCAGAGCGGCACCAGCCACAACTTCGGCGACGGGTTCGCCCGAGCCTTCGGCATACAGTACGCTGACAAGAACAACACTCTCCAGTACGTGCACCAGACCTCCTGGGGCTTCACCACCCGTATGATAGGCGCCCTGATTATGGTTCACGGCGACGACAGCGGCCTTGTGCTGCCGCCCCGCGTCGCCCCCATCCAGCTTATGATAATACCCATCGCCATGCACAAGGAGGGCGTGCTGGACAAGGCCAGGGAGCTTCAGGCCGCGCTGGGCGAAAATTTCCGGGTAAAGCTGGACGACAGCGACAAAAATCCGGGCTGGAAGTTCAGCGAATATGAGATGAAGGGCGTGCCTCTGCGCCTGGAGATCGGGCCGAAGGACATTGAGAAAAATAGCTGCGTCCTCGTCCGCCGGGACACTCGGGAGAAGATCTTCGTCTCGCTTGACGGGCTGGAGGCCAAGGTGGCCGAGACGCTGGAGGACATACAGCGTTCCCTCTATGAAAAGGCCCTCGCCCACCGCGAGGAGTGTACCTACGACGCCCACGGTTATCAGGAGTTCAAGGACATCGTGGACAACAAGCCCGGCTTCGTCCGCGGTATGTGGTGCGGCGACCAGGAATGTGAGGATAAGATAAAGGCCGACACCGGCGCGACCGCCCGGTGTATGCCCTTCGAGCAGGAGAGGATAGACGATAAGTGCGTCTGCTGCGGCAAGCCCGCCCGTATCATGGTATACTGGGGCAAGGCGTATTGATAGTTTTTCGTTCGTAGCCCAATGGCATAAAATGAGAAAATTCGCTCGTAAGGGCGAATTTTCTACATTAATACATTATTTTATTTTTGCCGAATGATTACATAATGCTATAGCCTTAAATTAAGGCTTTTAGCAAAGATGGGGCCCCCGCAAAACGGCGAAGCCGATTTTGTGGGGAAAAGGAGGAGCAACAAGGTAAGCCGTGTTTCGATTTTTTAAATCGAAACTTGCGATACCGAGTTTGCGACGACGCAGGTCTGCGCGTATTTTTTTACAGCCCCTAAAAAATTTTTTATAAAAATTTTGTTTTCTCTATATAATAACCTGGGTGATGGTATGAAACGGTTGTTTTACGGGGTGACGATCCTGCTGGGTCTGGTTCTGCTGCCCAGGGCGCTGGAGCTGACGCTTCCGTTTATTTTGGGCTTTTTTATCTATCTGCTCTGCCGCCGCTCCGTCCGGCGCATGGTTCGGGCGGGACTGGGGCGCACGCTGGCGACGGGAATGGCCCTGGCCTTTTTTCTGGCCTTGGTGGGGGCGGCTTTGGCCCTCTGTCTGGCGGCAGCCTACGGCGGAGCGGGGAAATTGCCGGATCTGCTGGGCCGAATCTCCAAAATGGGGACTGACAGTCCCATGGCGCGGCGGCTCCTAAGCTCCCTCAGTTCACAGTTGGCCGACGCCGCCAAAACTTTGGCCCTCGGCCTTTTGTCCCACATGGGAGATCTGACTCACATACTGATGGTACTGCTCTTCGCCATTCTTTCCGCTTTCTTTTTCCTCAGAGACGAGGAGAAACTGGTTGACATAATTTTGCAAAACGGCGGAGGCGGCCTTTTAAAAAACCTGCGCGGCATAAAAGCCACCGTCGGCAATGCCCTCGGCGGCTACATCCGCGCCCAAGCCGTCATAATGACCGTAATATTTGCCGTATTAACGGTATTTCTTGTGCTTTTCGGCATACAGCGGGCGCCCCTTATCGCCCTCGGCACGGCTTTCCTGGACGCGATACCGGTCTTTGGCACCGGTTTTGTTCTGCTGCCCTGGTCAGTTTGGCAATTTCTGACTGGCAAGGCGGCTTTAGGCTTCGGCCTTTTGGCCCTGTACGGGGTCTGCTCCCTGATAAGACAGATCCTCGAGCCTCGTATCCTCAGCGCCCACATTGGCCTGCACCCTCTGCTCACCCTGACGGGCATCTTCGCGGGCTACCAGTTGTTAGGCTTCCCCGGCCTGGTGTTAGGCCCGGCGGCTGTGCTGGTAATTGTAACTTATATACAAAAATTGAGATAAAATTTCGTCAGTTTTTCTCGAACATTTGTTTGCATTTATGGCGCAACTGTGCTATAATAAGTTTGAGGTGAGGATATGGAGACCAACGACAAGCTCAGAATACTGACCGCCAGCGCCAAATTTGACGCCGCCTGCACTAGCAGCGGCAGCGAAAGGCGCAGCTTCAAGGGCGGCATCGGCAGCGCGGTAAGCGCCGGATGCTGTCACGCTTTCAGCTCGGACGGGCGGTGCATCTCACTTTTGAAGGTTCTGTACACCAACTACTGCGTGAACGACTGCAAGTACTGCCTGTGCCGCCGCAGCAACGACATTGAGCGGGCCTCCTTTGAACCCCGGGAGCTGGCCGATCTGTTCATGAACTTTTACCGCCGCAATTATGTGGAGGGGCTTTTTCTCAGTTCCGGCATAATCAGGGATCCCGACTACACCGCCGAGCGTCTGCTGGAGGTGCTTAAAATACTTAGAGAGGAATATTTTTTCTGCGGATATATCCACGTCAAAGCCATACCCGGCTCCTCGCCGGAGCTGATCAAGGCCCTTGGCCTCCTGGCCGACAGAATGAGCGTCAACATCGAGCTGCCCAGCGAAAGCAGTTTACGGCTGCTGGCCCCTCAAAAATCCAAAGAAAAGGTCACCCGTCCAATGGGCCAGATAAGGGACGGTATTATCCAGCGAAAGAACGAGTTGAAGCTTTTCAAAAGCGCCCCGCGATTTGTTCCCGCTGGACAAAGCACCCAAATGATAATCGGGGCCACTCCTGATTCGGACTATCAAATAATCCGCCTGAGCCAGGCCCTGTACCGGACTTACGGCCTAAAGCGGGTGTTTTACTCCGCCTATGTGCCAGTTGGCAGCCACCCCGCCCTGCCCAAGGACATCAAGCCGCCCCTGCTTCGAGAACACCGCCTGTATCAGGCGGATTGGCTCATGCGCTACTACGGTTTTACCGCCGACGAGATCCTGAGCGAGGAGAACGACCATCTGGATCCGTTGCTGGACCCCAAAGCCTTTTGGGCGTTGAACCATCTGGAACAGTTTCCGGTGGAAATAAATTCCGCTCCCTATGAAATGCTGCTCCGCGTGCCTGGCATCGGCGTAAGCTGCGCCCGTCGCATCGTATCCGCCCGCCGGGCCGGGAGGCTGAACTTCGACGATCTGAAAAAGCTGCGGGTCCAGTTGAAGAACTCCGTCTACTTCATAACCTGCAACGGAAAGTACCTGTTCCCGGCTTTTAAAATGAACCACAGCTTTATTTACGGCGGTCTTACCGCCGCCAGCTCCATGATGCCGGCGGTGACGGAACACCGTCAGCTCACCATGAACGACGACTTTGACGCCCTTCAACCCACCACCGAGGAGAGATTGAAATGTCTGACGGGACAATTTTAGACGAACTGTCAACGGTATATGTGTACGACGGTTCCTATGACGGACTGTTCACCGCCATATTTGACGCGGTATACAGCCGCCGGGAGCCTGCGGACATAGTCTCCCAGGAGCGTCTCCAGCTCATGCTGGCCACCCGCTTTGTGGAGGTCGAAACCGACCCGTCAAAGGCCGCCAGAGTAAAAAAAGCGGCCAGAGAAAAGCTGGGTTCTCAGGCCATGAGCCGGGTGTACCGGGCCTATCTTTCCTCCGGCTCCAACAGGGAAATTTTCATTTACCACTATCTGATGATGGGCTTCCGGCTCGGGAAAAAGGCCGGCAACTTTCTCACCGACCCTTACGTATTCAACGTTTTTTCCCTGAGTCAAAATGTTTCACGTGAAACAGACAAGATGATGGGCTTCATGCGCTTTTCGATAATGGAGGGAGGCGTCCAGTACTGCCGTTTCTCGCCGGAGAATAACATCCTCCCCTTGACGCTCAGCCACTTTATCAGCCGCTTTCCTGGCATACCGATGGTTATTCACGACACCGGGCGGCGGCTCCTGGGGGTGTACGACGGCAAAGACAGATATATCGTCTCCGCAGAGGGCTTCGTCCCGCCGAAGAAATCCTCCGACGAGGAGTGCTTCGAGGGACTGTGGAAGCTGTTTTACGACACCATCGGCATAAAGGAAAGAAAAAACCTCAAGCTGATGAAGCAACTGATGCCCGCCCGCTATTTTCGCCACGTCTGGGAATTTTGACCAAGGAAAGACGCCGCCGAACGTTCCCGGTCTTGCCGCGCAAATCAGTTTGGAGCGGCGTTAGAACAGGCTTCGCCCGGCGGCGTTTTTTGTTATCTTATCACGTCTCTGCCCCCAAGCTAGGGTCTAAGGACTTCGGGTACGGTCACGCTGCCGTCGTCGTTCTGGTAATTTTCCAGTACGGCGGCCACTGTGCGGCCCACAGCCACGCCGCTGCCGTTGAGGGTGTGGACAAACTGAGCCTTGCCGCCCGCGTCCTTAAATTTAATGTTCGCCCGCCGGGCCTG
This sequence comes from uncultured Clostridia bacterium, assembly GCA_947624455.1. Taxonomy (GTDB): domain Bacteria; phylum Bacillota; class Clostridia; order UMGS1883; family UMGS1883; genus JAFLUQ01. Next base: position 2,974 of record CANQKL010000022.1, on the reverse strand, counting down.
GAAATCCTCAAAGTTGGAGCAGGAGGATATCTCCACATAGCGTCCATAAGAGGGCATCCAAACTTCTATGTCGTATTTCTTTGCAGCGGTGAAGCCCAAATCGCCCACGCAAATGCGAACCACTCTATAGGGCAGACCCAAGCCCTGAAGCACCATTTCAGCGTCGTGGGTCAGTTTTTCCAGTTCCTCATAGCTGTCCTCGGGACGGGTGAATTTCACAAGCTCCACCTTGTTAAACTGATGCTGACGGATGAGGCCGCGTCCGTCGCGGCCGGCGCTGCCGGCCTCCTGCCGGAAGCAGGCGGTATACGCCACGTGCTTTATAGGTAGCTGCGCCCCGTCCAATATCTGCTCCCTATACATATTGGTCACAGGCACCTCCGCCGTGGGCACAAGGAAATAGTCCGTTCCGGCCACCTTATACGCATCCTCCTCGAACTTGGGGAGCTGACCGGTGCCTATCATAGAGTTGCGGTGAACCATAAAGGGCGGGAATATCTCCGTATATCCGTGCTTTTCCGTGTGAGTGTCAAGGTAGTAATTTACCACGGCCCTTTCCAGCTTTGCGCCCATGTCCCGGTAAACGTGGAATCGGGCGCCGGTGATTTTCGCGGCGGTATCCGGATCCAATATGCCCAGATCCGCGCCTATGTCCCAGTGGGCCTTTGGCTCGAAGTCAAACTTCGTAGGCTCCCCAAAACGGCGGATCTCAACGTTGTCCTCGTCCGTGTCCCCGTCGGGAACATCGTCGTTGGGGATGTTGGGGATGCGGAGCATAGCCTCATATATCTCGGCCTCTACGCCCCGAACCTCCTCGTCCATCTCCTTTACTCTGTCGGACAGGGCCTTCATCTCGGCAAAAACCGGAGCCGTATCCTCGCCGTTCTTTTTCATGACAGGGATTTTCTTCGAAGTCTCATTCTGCTTAGCCTTGAGGTTCTCCACCTCGTAAAGCATGGCTCGGCGCTTATCGTCAAGGGCGATGACGGCGTCGATGTCCACATCCTCCTTGCGGCGGGCCATAGCCGCCTTCACACGTTCGGTCTGTGTGCGTATAAGTTTCATGTCTAACATTGTAATGCCTCCAAATCTATTATTTTCTTGCTCAAAGCAGATCAACTATGCGGGTCAGATCATCCGCGCTGTAAAATTCTATTTCTATCTTGCCCTTTTTTCCGCCTTTGATAGACACCTTTGTCCCAAATTTTTCGGACAGCGTCCTCTCCACGTCAGGGTATTTAGGGGCGGAGACCCGGGGCTTGGGCCTTGCCGCGGGATCCTTCTTTTTAGCGAGCTCCTCCACCTGACGGACGGTCAGATTTTCCGCCGCCACCCTTTTGCCCAGCTCCACACGCTTCTCTCCTTCTGGGACGGCCAACAAGGCCCGGGCATGTCCAGTGGATATGCGCCCGCTCTGCAAAAGGATTTGAAGCTCGGGGTCAAGGTTCAACAGGCGCAGCATATTCGCCACATTGCTGCGGCTTTTCCCCACTCTTTCACTGATTTTGTCCTGAGTAAGGCCAAACCGATCCATCAGATCCTTGTAGCCCTGGGCCTCCTCAATAGGATTCAGATCCTCCCGCTGAAGGTTCTCGATAAGGGCGATCTCCGCCGCCTGGACGTCGCTGTAATCCCGGACAATGGCCGGTATTTCCGTCAGTCCGGCCAACTTAGCCGCCCGCCATCGGCGTTCGCCGGCGATTATCCGATAATAGCCGTTTTCGCCTTTTACGAGGATCACCGGCTGAATGACGCCGTGTTCGGCGATGGAATCCGCCAACTCCTGAAGCTGTTCTTTGTCAAAGTATTTTCGGGGCTGGTCGGGACGGGGTTCAATGAGCGAAACCTTTATATTCAGGGCCGAATTGTCATTGTCAAGGCCGGACAAATTGGCCGTCGCGGCAAAAAGCTCCTCAAAGCCTCTCCCAAGCTGTCTTTTCGACATTATACATCAACTCCTGTCATCTCTTTCGCAAGGCTCATATAACCCTCGGCGCCCTTCGAGCCGTTGTCATAGTAGATCACCGGCTGACCAAAGCCCGGAGCCTCTCCCAAGCGGACATTTCGGGGGATTATGGTCTTATATACCTTATTGGGGAAAAAGCGCTTGACCTCGTCCACCACCTGAATGGACAGATTGGTGCGGCTGTCATACATGGTGAGCAGCACTCCCTCTATGGCGATATTTGGATTCAAAGCCTCCTTGACCCGCTTTATCGTATTGGTAAGCTGACTCACGCCCTCCAGAGCGTAAAACTCGCATTGAATAGGGATCAGGACGCTGTCCGCAGCGGTAAGGGTATTTATCGTTATAAGGCCCAGGGAAGGAGGGGTGTCGATAAAAATGTAGTCGAACTGTTCCCTGATGGGCTTAATGGAGTTTTTAAGCTGATTTTCCCGCCCCATAACGCTTATCAGGTCGATCTCCGCCCCTGAAAGGTCGATATTGGACGGGCAGACATAAAGGTTCTCATACTGCGTTTCCACAATGACGGCGTCCATGGGTTCGCCGCCGATCAGGCAGTCGTATACCGTCTTTTCGCAGCGTCGTTTGTCAATGCCCAGGCCGCTGGTGGTATTGCCCTGAGGGTCCACATCCACAATGAGGACCTTTTTTTTCATGCTGGCCAGACAGGCCGCCAAATTGACGGCGGTAGTGGTCTTTCCAACGCCGCCTTTCTGGTTGGCGATCGCGATCACTCTTGACATATTCTCACCTCTTTTGATTTTACTATTTCTATTATAGCACATTAATTGTTTCATGTGAAACATTTTATTTTGAAAAAATACACAAACAATTTTTTAAATGTTTGTGCATTTTTGACATTATTTAGCTATTTTCACCACATACTCTATGTAATCTTCATATTCGACCTCTTTTGTAGTGGCAATGGCCCCGTTTTTCTTCAGGATGTCAACCGTTCTGGTGAGAGTATTTATAAAGCTCCGCGTGGTTTTCACCGAGGTTCGGGGG
>CANQKL010000021.1 GCA_947624455.1 uncultured Clostridia bacterium | reverse complement strand
CAGCCCAGATGCGTCAAATACAGCCTAAGAGGAAAGCCCCCCTGGAACCGGCAAATAAAGCCGTAAACCACCACTCCCGCCCAGCTTATCAATATACAGGCGGTTATCATAGTCAGGCCGGAAATAACCTTCACGTCATATATCCCTCCCCGGTCGGAAGCGGGGATAAGCCGGCGCAGCATCCCTTCCCGGTGTTCAATATCCCACAGCCGGGAGGCGGCAAACATGGCCAGTAACGGCATAATTACGGATTCCAAGACCGGCAGCTGATAAAGGTATATCATCCACCCCAGCCGCCGGGTGTCGTCGGTGACGCTGCCGTGGAGGGTCCAGGCCAGTCCTATAGCCGTAACCGCCAGCATACTGAGAAAGATATACCGCCGCCGGGTCTTGAGGAATTCGCATTTCAGCAGCCGAGTCACAGGCTCTCCTCCCTTCCGGTCAGCTCTAAAAATATTTCTTCCAGATTTTTGTCCTTTTTCGTCTGGTGCAGCCGGTCGAGGGGGCCCTGATACACCATTTTACCCCTTGAAATTATGCCCACATCGTCGGCTATCTGGTCTATCTCCGACAACAGGTGGCTGGACACGACGACCGTCATGCCGTACCTGCCCGGGAGGGAGCGTATGAGTTCGCGCATTTCCTGGATGCCGGCGGGATCAAGGCCGTTGGTCGGCTCGTCGAGCAGCAGCAGCTTCGGATACGAAAGAAGCGCCCCCGCCAAGCCCAGCCTTTGCTTCATGCCAAGCGAATAGGCCGAAACCTTTTTGCCGCGCTGCCTGTCAAGTCTGACCGTGCATAGCGCCTCGTCCACGTTTTTCTTCGGAAGGTCTAACAGCACCCGCAGTATTTCCAGATTTTCCTCCCCGGTGAGGTGGTCGTAACAGGACGGGGACTCGATGAGAGAACCCACGTCCCTCAAAATTTCAGCTCTTGTCCCTGACGACAGCCGTTTGCCGAAGATGCTGATTTCTCCGGCGGTGGGCCGTATCAGTCCCAGCAGCATTTTAAGGGTGGTGGACTTGCCAGCTCCGTTTGGGCCGAGGAAACCGTATATCCGTCCCTCGGCCGCCTCCATGTCCAGGCCGCCGACCGCCTCCGCGCCGCCGTAGCGCTTCGTCAGGGCCTGAGTTTTTACCGTAATGTTCATGGGAACACTTCCTTTCACAGTTATGGAGCCATTGTACCACGCTTTCCTGTAAGGGAAGTGAACTTAACCTTAAGATATTCTTAAATTTTGCGCCCAAAGCTTTATTTCAGCGGAGGTTTGTGGTATCATGTATAGGACAGAGGCTTAGGCTAAAGCTCCGGGACGATTCCTCATGCACATAACGCCCGTATAGAAAGGAGAACACCATGGACGAACTGCGAAACAAAAAGATTCTCATTGTTGACGACGAGCCGCAGCTGTTAAGGCTTGTGTCCGACGCGCTGTACCGCCACGGCTACTACAACCTTTTCACCGCCAGGGACGGGGCCTCGGCGCTGGAGCTGACTCGGGAACAGAGACCAGCCCTGTTTCTTCTGGACGTAAATCTTCCTGACATGGACGGCTTTTCCCTGCTGGAGAAGCTCAGGGACTTTTCCGGCGCCCCCGTCATCTTCCTCACCGCCAGGGGCGAGGGCTGCGACAGGATCAGGGGGCTGGGCCTTGGAGCAGATGATTACATAGTCAAGCCCTTTCTCACAGAGGAGCTTGTGCTGAGGTCGAGCGCCCTGCTCCGCCGGGTGTACACGGTCAAAACAGAAAGCCCCGTCTTTGTCCTCTCCGGCGTAACTGTGAAGCTGGACTCCGCCTCTGTGCTGCGGGACGGGCGGGAGCTTCCTCTTACCGCGAAGGAGTACATCCTGCTCAAAAAGCTCTGGGACAACAGGGGACGGATCGTCACCGGCGACGCTCTCTGTCTGGCGGCCTGGGGCGAGGATTACTACGGACTTGAGAACACTCTTATGGTACACATACGGCGGCTGCGAAAAAAAATCGAGGCCGACCCCTCCTCGCCCCGTCACCTGCTCACAGTAAAGGGGCTGGGCTATAAGCTGGTGGCGGGCGATGAATAAGACCGCGCTGAAGATATTTTTCATTTTCTCCCTGACGGCGGCCCTTATGGCCACCTTTCTGCTGATTGTGAACTTCATGAGCCTGGGATTCATCGGCAGCGACGACGGCGGCGGCTCCTCAAAAGCCCTGGCCAACCGCATAGGAGAGCGGCTGGAGAACGGCGACCCGGAGGGCGCGGCCGCGCTGGTGCCGGAGGACTGCTGGTGTCTGTTCATCGACGGCGGCGGCGACGCCCTTTGGTCGGTGAACCTGCCCGCCGACGTCCCCACCCACTACAGCCTCGGAGACGTGGCGAGGCTTACCCGGTGGTATCTGAACGACTATCCGGTGTATGTCCGCACCATAGGCGAAAAGCTGGTGATTTTCGGCACGCCGAAGAACTCCGTTGGAAAATATGACATCATCTATTCAATGAACTGGTTCCGGCACCTGCCCCAGCGGATAGCGGCGGTGCTGCTGTTCAATCTGGCCCTGGCCCTGGCGCTGGCCCTGATCTTCGGGGCCGGACTGTACAAAAGACTGAGGGCGCTGATGGACGGCATGGAAAATCTCAAGGCTCAGCGGGATGTAAGGCTCCCGGAGAGAGGACTGTTCAGGGAAATCTTTGGCGGCCTGAACTCCGCCGCCGCTCTGATAAGCCGGAAAAACGCCGCTCTGGCCGCCCGGGACACGGCCCGTTCCAACTGGGTGTCGGCAATATCCCACGACATACGAACGCCCCTGTCGGTGATAGTGGGGGCCTCGGAGGAGCTTTCCGCCGACCCGGCCCTCAGTCCCGAGAACCAAAAAAAGGCCGGTCTTATCACCGGTCAGGGGTTAAAAATACGCAAGCTCGTTGAGGATTTGAACCTTATATCATCTTTGGAATACGATATGCAGCCCTCGCAGATGGCCCCGGTTCGCATTTGTCCTCTAATCAGGCGGACGGCGGCCGAACTGGTCAACAGCGGGGCGGCGGAGGGCTTTAAGCTGAGCCTGGATCTGCGCTTCGAGGAAGCCGAAGTGATGGGGGATCAGGATCTGCTGGAGAGGGCGGTGTTCAACCTGCTCAACAACTGTCTTGTCCACAATCCCGGCGGCTGCGATATTTGGATAAGCGAAGGCCGCCAGGGCGGCGAGGCCGTCGTCACCATAGCGGACAACGGCCGCGGAGCGCCGACGGAGGCTTTGGAGCGGCTAAATGAAATACCCCGATCCGACCACGGTCTTGGCCTGCCAATGGCCTTGAAGATCGTGCGCGCCCACGGTGGCGAGATGGAGGTTCGCAACGATAACGGGCTGAAAATAAAAATAACCCTGCCAACGGCATAATTGGATATAAATATTGAATGCAATCATACGCACTTTTTTATTATAAAGACCGACTGGACTAAAAGCGTCCAGTCGGCCAGAGTTTTATATATAATATTCTCCCCCGCCGCGCATTTCCCTTTCCTTTTGGGCCAGATCCGCGAGAGTCACGCCGTCCACATAGTCTCTGACAGCCCTATCCAGCCCCTCCCAGAAAGCGAGAGTGGGACAGGCCGACCTCCTCGGGCAGGTATTTACCTCGTTTTCCAGACATTCCACAGGGGCGAGGCCCCCTTCCGCAAGCCGCAGTATCTCGCCGATGGTATATTCCTCCGGCCTGCGGCTCAGCCGATAGCCGCCCTGGGCCCCGCGGACGCTTCGCAGCAGCTTCGCCTTGGACAAGGCGTTCACTATCTGTTCCAGGTATTTGACCGAAATGTTCTGCCGGTGCGATATTTCCTTTATCGTAATATTCCTTTCGCCGTCGGAGTTGACGGCAATATCTATCATAGTCCGCAGCGCATATCTTCCCCTGGTGGATATCTTCAACGATTTCACCCCATCTCACACTGAATTTCTATGATTTTATTTTATCACGAAAATATTGATTTGTCAAGGCTAATTATAAAATTTCGTAAATCTTCACGCCGTGAGCGGGAACTTTGGACACTACCGCCTCGCCGCCGCCGCGATCTCCGGTAAAAAGCTCGGTGGTTTCGCCCTCGGCAAGACCTATCCAGCTAAGAGGAGTTTTTATCTCTAACTCCTCATCGCTCACGTTAAACTGAGCAAGGTATCGGCGTTTTCCGTCCTCGTCCCGAGCGGCCCAGACTATAGCTCCCCTCTCGTCCCGGTAAAGCTCCCGATTGTCCGAGGAGTGGTTGAGTATCCTCAAAAGCCCCCCGTTGGTCAAAAGGGAGAGGGTAAATTCGTCGTTCAGGGTCATTTCACAGCCTATGAACATGGGCGAGCGGAAAATGCACCACAGCGCGATATGAGTCCGCTGTTCGTCCGGAGTGAAATTGGTCGATCTTGGCCCGCCGTTGGAGCGGATGCCTATGCGTCCCACGGTGAGCATATCACAATCGGGCCAGGCCCCTTTGACGCGAAGGTTCTGCCAGTCCCGGCAGAGATCAAAGGCCTCTCTAAGCTGCCGCCAGTTGTCCCAGAAATCCCCGCTCATGCGCCAGAGGTTGGCGTGGGCCATCAAATGCTCCGCCGCGGCCAGAGAGGCCCGGCCCGGAGACAGGGAAAGCACCATGTCGCGGCCGCTGTTGTCGATGGCGCGGCGGATCAGCTCCACCTCCCCGCTGTGATAGGGGAAAGCGATGTCATCCACCTTTACATAATCCACTCCCCAGGAGGCATATAACTCAAATATGCTGTTATAATACTCGGCGGCTCCCTTTTTCGAGGCGTCAACCCCGTACATATCCCCATTCCAGTCACAGACAGACGAGGTGTCGGCTATCATGTCGGCGGTTACGCCGGGACAGGGCGTGGGGGTCTTGGCCTTAACCGCCTGGCGGGGAATCCCCCGGAGGATGTGGATGCCGAACTTGAGTCCCAGAGAGTGGACATAGTCAGACAGGGGCCTAAAGCCCTTTCCCCCAGCCGCCGAGGGGAAACGGTTCTCCGCCGGCATAAGGCGGCTGACTCCGTCCATCACCAAGGGCGCGCCGTCGTTGTACTGGTCGCTTTTGGCGTTAGGCTCAAACCACTGAATGTCCACGATTATATATTCCCAGCCAAAGGACTTGAGATTTTTCGCCATATATTCCGCGTTCTGCCTAACCTCCGCCTCGGTAACCGAGGCCCCGTAGCAGTTCCAGCTGTTCCAGCCCATAGGGGGAGTCGGGGCAAAAGAGTGATGTTTCATAGTATTTCATCCTTTCAGAAAAAATTGCGTTTCGCGCCGGGCGAAAAACGCTCTCTGACGACGCTTCCGCTTTGTTCGCCTCCATTATACCTTTTATATTTTAAAAAACTGTTACATTTATATTAAAACTGTTGATAATAGGAAAAATTTATGTTATACTTCTTATGATTAACTTAGTAAGCTTATCTTGGGAATGAGGGATAATATGACCACCGCAGAAAGACGAAAGGGCAAGCTCTACTCCCTGGGGGAGGAAATATTCAGTTCGGTGACTCATGGCATAGGGGCGCTGATGGGCGTCGCGATGCTGGTGCTTTTGGTAGTTTTCGCCGCAAAAGCCCACAACGTTTACGGCGTGGTCAGTGGGGCGATATACGGCTCCGCTCTGATTATCCTTTTCACCATGAGTACCCTCTACCACGCCATCAGCGCCAGAGGCGCGAAAAAGGTGTTCCGTGTGCTGGATCATTGCAGCATATATCTGCTCATCGCCGGAACGTACACTCCCATCGCCCTTTGCTCCCTGCGCCAGCATGGGGGCTGGGTTCTGTTCGGCATAGTCTGGGGCATTACGGCCCTGGGCATTACAGTGAACGCTATAAATCTTGAAAAATTCAAGCTTGTAAGTCTTATCAGCTACATCGTCCTGGGCTGGGCGGTAGTAGCCATGTGGGGCCCTATGACGGCGGCCATAGCTCCCGGCGGGGTGGCCCTGCTCCTTGGGGGCGGGATCGTGTATATGCTGGGCGTGGTGTTCTACTGTCTGAAAAAAGTGGCCTATATGCACTCCATCTGGCATATTTTCGTGTTGGCTGGCAGCATACTTCACTTTTTCGCCGTGCTGCTTTATGTCATAAGATAAGCTCCAACATAAGATCGCGCCCCGCCGCCCAGGATCAAGGGCGCCGGAGCGCAGGCTTTAAGAAAGGAAGATAAATTTGGAACCTCTCCCCGCCAGTATCACGCAGCTTGTGCTGCTAATTTTCTGCGGAATATTCACCGTCCTGACCGTGGCTCTCGAGGAGCTGAACATCACCGCTCTGCGCAAGGAGGCCGAGGATGATGACGACAGCGTCTCAAAACGGCTGCTTAAGCTGAAGGACAACGAGGCCCGCTTTGCCGTGGGCTACAGATTCTGGTCCATACTGATATACATTTGCGTGGGACTGCTGACCTCTCAGTACCTCGCTTTAGTCTACGAGGTCAGCGGGATAGCTCCGACTTGTCTGCTGGCGCTGGCGGTGGCCCTGGCCTCGGTGATAATCGGCCGGCTGGCTCCTGCCCGCATAGGCCGCAAGTACACGGATAAGGTGGCACATTCCATGACCTGGGCCATGGAGGGGCTTTATGTGATAAGCTTCCCCTTCGTGGCGGCGTCGCTGTGGCTGGCGCGTCTCCTGGCGGGGCTGTTCGGAGTGGATCCCGACGAAAATCTGGACGACGTGACCGAGGAAGAAATTCGGATGATGGTGGACATAGGCACCGAGACCGGCGTGATCGCTCCCGAGGAGCAGGAGTTCATCCAGAACATTTTTGAATTTGACAGTATGTCCGCTGCGGACGTCATGACCCACCGCATTGACGTGGCGGTTCTCCGTTTGGGCGAGGATCCCCGGGAATGGGAAAAACAGGTTCGGGACAGCGGCTTCTCCCGTTTTCCCGTGTGCGGCAGGACCATAGACGATATCGTCGGAATAGTCTACGCCAGGGAGCTGTACGAGTTCCTTTACGATGGCAGCGGAGATATACGCGGCATTATCCACAAGGCATATATCGTGCCTGAAACCGTTAGTACGGACGTTCTTTTCCGCAATATGCAGCAGGAAAAGAACCACATGGCCGTAGTGGTGGACGAATACGGCGGCTTCAGCGGAGTGGTCACCATGGACGACCTGCTGGAGGAGCTGGTCGGTCATATCAACGACGAAAAAGAAGAACAGGTGGAACCCGAACCCATAGTCAAAATTGACGAAAACACCTGGGAGATCGACGGCACCGCGCCTTTGGACGAGGTGGCTGAGGAGCTGGGCGTAAAACTGCCTGTGGAGGAATACGACACCATCGGCGGCCTTATCTTCGCGCAGATGGACACTATACCCGAGGATGGAAGCACCTTTGAAATAGAGGCCTACGGCCTGGCAATGAAGGTAGTTAAGATCGAGGACCGCCGCATCGAGCGGGTACTGGTCTGCATTTTGGAGGAGGAAGCAGAAAGCAGTGACGAGGAACAATAGCGTTGGCCGCGGCTTTTCGGGAAAGGCCCTGACGGAGCTGCTGGCCGCGGTCTTTATCCTCCTTGGCCCCACGGCGCTGGGAGGAGCCTCCGGCGGCTGGGGGCTTTACGCTGTCTTTATCCTGACGGCGGCGGTTTTCGTCCTGAGGCTGGCGGAAACCAAACGGATACATATTTCCGTAAATATAGCGCTGGGCGGAGCGATGCTGCTTTACGCCCTTTTTGGACTTATATGGGCGTCGGACCGTTATTCCCATATAAGGCTTATTTTTACTATTGCGACCGTGATTTTGTTCGCCATGCTGGCGGGGGACTATTTTGCCGGGGAAAAGCCCGGCAGGCTTGGGGAAAGGCTGAGCATGATGGTTCTGTTCTCGGCCTTTATCTGCGCCGTGTGGAACGTGGCCGTCTGGGGGATCATACGCAGATTTTCATTCAGCTCCCCCTTTGACGCGGGCCTTGGGGACAGCGACCTGTTGGGCCTGTATATGCTGATTGGCCTGTGGTGCTGCCTGAGGGTCTTCTACAAAAACGGCCGGTTCCGCTCCGAGGCGGCGGTTTTCGCTCTGCCCATGGCCTTTGTCCTGATAATGAGCCGCAGCCTGCTTACCGGTCTGGCGGGGGGACTGTTCATTTTCTGGTTTTCCATAAAAAAGAAGCTGCTCCCGCTGACCGTTGCTGGAGGAATAGCGGCGGCGGCGTCCTTCGCCCTGATGATAATTCGCGGCTTCGGGCAGCTAAGGCCCTTTGCCGACGGGTTGCTTACGGGCTTCCGCCATATCGGGGGCCTTGGCGGCGGAGGCTTCCTCCTTCGTCAAGGGGAGCTTCAGTCCGTTTATTACAGCGTGGACAGGCTCAGTCTCGGAGCCGAACTCAGTTCCTCGCTGGGTCTGGCGGGACTGCTGCTGTTCCTTACGGCGGTGGGCTGGATGGCCTATCTGGCGCTGACGAGAAAAAGCTATTTCTGCGCCTTGGGTTCCGCCCTGTGCATCTTTGCATTTTTTGTTCCCGCTGGCGAAAGCCTGGCCGGACTCATGCTCCTGGTCGGCGCTCTGACATACGGGGAATGGAGGCAGGGGCGTACCATTTCTCTGCGTCTTAACAACTGGGGCTGGCCGGCGGTCATAGCCCTGCTGGCCGCCGCGGCTGTCTACGGCTCCGTCCTTGGAGCAGCCGACGCCTTTAAGGCCACGGGCGCAAGAAAAGGCGATTCTCAGACGCTTATCACCGCCTCAAAGCTCAATCCTCTGGACGGGGAAAGCTGCCGTCTGGCGGCGCGGGCATACAGGGACTCCTACGCCCTGTCCGGCGAAAAGAGCGACATCACCTACGCCCAGTACTACATTGAGCAGGCCATCGAACGCTGCGGCGAAACGGCGGAGCTTTTGACGGAACAGGCGGAGATCTTGGCCGACGGGGGCGACCTTGCGGGCGCGGCGGAGCTGGACGGTCGGGCCATCGAGCTGGCTCCCCTGCGGGACGACTGCAAGGTAAGGGCGGCCACCCATCTCTACGGCCTTATCGAAACAGCTCAGAAGGGCAGTCTCGCGGCCCAAAACTATTACAAGCGGCTATTAGAGCTGGCCGAGTCGGTCAGCGACATCGACAATAAAAAGCTTATCAACGACTATGCCGACAGGGCGCAGCCTTACACCCGCGCTGAGTTGGGACTGGAAGGCGGCAAGGACGGCGAGGAGGCTGAGGAATGAAAGCTGTGGTACAGAGAGCCGCCCGGGCCTCGGTGGCTGTGGACGGCAAAACAGTTGGCTCCATCGGGCCTGGCTTCCTGGTGCTGCTGGGCGTGGAAAAGGGCGACGATCCCCGTCATGCGGACTACATAGCCGAAAAGCTGACGAAGCTTCGCATCTTCGCGGACAGTCAGGGCAAAATGAACCTGGACATTGGAGCCGCTGGCGGTGAAATGCTGATAATAAGCCAGTTCACCCTGATAACCGACATTCCCGTGGGCAACCGGCCATATTTCGGCGGAGCGGAGGCCCCGGACAAGGCCGAGGAAATGTACGGCTATGTCTGCCGCCGAGTGGAGCAAATGCTGCAAAAGCCCGTGCAAAGAGGGGTTTTCGGCACGCATATGGAGATTTCGCTCCTCGGGGACGGGCCGGTGACTATCATAATAAACAGCAGGGACAAGATAAAATGAAAAAGCTGATTTTCAATCTCAAGGCGGCTTTTCCCTATACTATTCCGGTCATGCTGGGATACGTGTTCCTCGGCATAGCCTTTGGAGTGCTGCTTAGTCAGGCGGGGTATTCCCCTCTGTGGGCGCTGGGAATGAGCTGCCTGATATTTGCGGGTTCCATGCAGTTTGTCTGCGTGGACCTGCTCCTCTCCCCATTTTCGGTGGCGGGGACGATACTCATGGCGGTCATGGTAAACGCCCGGCACTCCTTTTACGCCATATCCATGCTGGACAAATACCGGGGCCTGCCGCAGAAGCCCTATCTAATCTTCGGACTGACGGACGAGACATACAGCGTCCTCTGTTCGGCCCAGCCGCCGGAGGGGGCCGACCGTGGTCTTTTTTATTTTTTCGTCACCCTTCTTGACCAGCTATACTGGATAGCAGGTTCTCTGATTGGGGCGCTGGCGGGACAACTGCTGCCCTTTGACGCGGAGGGCATCGACTTTGTAATGACGGCTTTGTTCATTGTGATTTTTGTGGGCCAGTGGGAGGACGGCGGCGGTCGAGTTCCGGCGGCGGTCGGTGTGGCGATAACCCTGCTCTGCCTGCTGATCTTCGGGGCCGAAAGCTTCCTGATACCTTCAATGCTCCTCATCTTGGCCGCGCTGGCGGCGCTGAAAAAGCCCCTCGACAGAAAGGGGGCGGCGCTATGACTACCGTTCAGGCTCTCATTACCCTGGGACTGGTGGCGCTTGTCACCCTGATCTTAAGGGCTTGGCCCTTTCTCCTCTTTCCGGAGAACAGGGAAACTCCGGATTTTCTCCGCTATCTGGGCCAGGTTCTGCCCTACGCCATAATGGGTATGCTGGTGGTGTACTGCCTGCGGGGAACCAGCTTTGGGCAGCTCGGGGGCTGGCTCCCGGGACTGACGGCCTCGGCTTTTGTGGTGGCGGCCCACAAGCTCCGGCACAATCTGCTGCTCAGCGTGATCGGCGGAACGGCGGTGTACATGATACTGCTGCGCCTGACTTAGCCGCCCGCGCTAAGGCCATTAATTTTTGATTTTTCCGCGGAAATTGTCCGCGGAAATTTTTTTAATTAATAATTTCTTCATTATCAACTGTCCAGTTCATGAAATGTTTACATTGAAGCATAAAATGACCTTTACAAACTGAATAAAAAGTAGTATAATTAAATATATGCTATTCGGCTATAAAAAGAAAGGCGGTCGTATAAATTGAAGAAATTAAAAAGATCAAAGTCAAAGGCTCCTGAAACGGCTCCTGTTGAGGAGACCGGCGAGGCCGGAACGGAAGCGGACAGCGCCGCCGCCGAGCCGCCTTCCGCTCCCTCCGAAGGTATGGAGCCTCTCACCCCCGAGCAGGAAAAAAACGCAAAAAGATTCAAACGCAAAAAGAATATCAAAAAATGTACAAAACGCATTATCGGCATCGTCCTTCTGCTCGCGCTGGCCGGAGGCATAGTCTGGTTTGTGAAATTTAAGACCGGACGCAGGGAGACTGCCGCTCCTATGCAGACTACCTCGACGGTTACGAGGGGCAGCTTTGACAGCCGGGTTACCGGCTCCGGCACGGTCAAGCCGATCGAGTCCTACACTCTTACCAGCCTCATCGAGGGGAAAATAACCTACAGCCCCTTTGACGAGGGCGACACTGTAAACGAGGGCGACATACTCTACCGCTTTGACGACACCGAGGCCCAGACCGCCATTCAGGAAGCCAGAACAGCTCTGCGCCGGGCGCAGAAGGAAGCGGAGGACACTAAAACTCAGCGTGAAAAGCAGCTCAAGGAGGCGGCTAAAGCTATCGAAACCGCCCAAAAGGCTGTGGAAACCGCTCAAAAGGCCGTTGATACCGCCCAAAAGGATGTGGAGTCCGCCCAAAAGGACATCTCCAACGCCGAGCGCGACGTGAGCAACGCGCAAAAGGCCGTTGACAAAACCAACGAGCGTCTGGCCAAGCTTACTATTACGGCGCCGATATCCGGCGCGGTCGAAGGCTTGACGGCCTCGGTCGGCGACGACGTAAGCGGCGTTCTCTGCCGGATAATAGATTACGACGACCTTTCCACCACCGTCAGCTTCAACGGCGTACAAATACAGCAGATCAACGAGGGCGACCGGGTGACCTTGGGCGTGTCCAGTCTCATGTCCACCGTGGGCGGCTATGTTGAAAAGAAGTACAACGCCGCCCAGGCCGGAGCCAACGGCACGGTGATGTACACTGTAAAGGTAAAGCTGGATCGGGGTACCCGTCTGGCCGCCGGAACCAATGTTTCGGTAACGGTACATACGGCCCGCGGCGACGTGGAAAGTCCCGGCTTTGGCGCGATCTCTTACCCCGAGCCTAAGGAGATCCTCATTCCAGAGGCCGGTGAGCTGACTGTGCTCAACGCCGAAAACGGCAACACCGTCAGAGCCGGAGATATTATCGCCCGGGTACACAGCGAAGCGCTCGACAGTCAAATAGAGTCCGACAGCAACAGCTATCAGTCGGCCCTTGACGCGCTGGAAAGCCGCAGGGACGCTCTGCAAGACCGTTTGGACGCGGTTCAGGAGCGCAAGGACGCCGTGGAGGACAGCCGCGAAGGAGTGACTGACGCTCAGGAGAACTACAACGATCTCCTCAAGGAGGAATCCATCGAGGACGACGCTATCAAGACCGCTCAGACTCAGCTGGACAACGCTATCAAGAAGGCCGAGGACTATGTCATAAAGTCTCCCGTTACCGGCGTGATTCTCGAAAAGCATTTTAAGGCCGGAGATAACTACGGCAGCGACAGCAGCGATAAAACCCTAATGGTAGTGGCGGATATGACCACTATGATCTTCACCATAAACGTAGACGAGCTGGACATCTCCAACGTTCAGCTTGGCCAGGCGGTGAACATTACCGCCGACGCTCTGCCGGGACAGATGTTCCAGGGCGAAATAACAAAGGTATCCAAAATAGGCAGCGGCGAAAGCGGCGTTACCGGCTACCCCATCGAAATAAGCATAACCGAGCCGGGCGAGCTTATGAGCGGCATGAACGTGACCGCCGAGATAGTGGTTGGCTCCGTTGAAGATGTGCTTATGGCCCCGTCCTCGGCGATATTCATGATGGACGGTATGTATTACGCAACTATCGTCACGCCCTCCGACGACCCCGAAGCGCCCGAGCAGGAGGAGCAGGTGCAGGTCACCGTGGGCCTCCACAACGAGAGCTTCTATGAGATAATCGACGGCCTCAAGGAGGGCGACGTACTTCGAGATTCCGGCCTTGGCTCCGACGACGGCATGGGCGGAATGATGATGGGCTGGTAAGGAGCGTTGATATGGGAATATTCATGAGCTTTAAAATGGCCATCAGCAGCATCCTGTCCAACAAGGCCCGCTCCATTCTGACCATGCTGGGCATAATTATAGGCGTGCTGGCGGTTATAATAATGGTAAATCTCGTAAACGCCTCCATGATGGGAATGAAAGAATGGATGGACAAAATGGGTACCAACATTATCGAGGTCAGTATCTACCGCCAGGGCGATACCACACGGAATGTGAGTCCCTCCGACATGGAGCAGCTGGCCCGGGACAATCCCGATGTCATCCAGTACATCAGCCCCCAGACCTCCAACAACAAAATGGTCAAGAACGGCAACCGTAACTACAACGCCCGAATAAACGGCGTTGGCAACCACTATGCCGAAATAAACAAGCGGGCAATGAGCTACGGGGACTTCTTTTCCGCCAGCGATGTGCGCAACCGGGCCTCGGTGGCGGTTATCGGCGAATACAGCCGTCAAAAGCTCTTCGGCAACCGGGATCCCGTGGGCCAGACCATCAGAATAGACGGCGAATTGTTCACTGTCATCGGCGTTTTTGAGCAGATGGAGAGCGAACTCACCGAATGGGGCGACGACTCAGGCGTTTATATACCCTACACAAGGGCCATGCGCCTGTTCAAAAACACAAATATCACCGACTACACTGTTACCAGCGTGGACGAAAACAACTCCAAGGAGGCCGAAACGCTGGTAAAGGAATACCTCTACAAAATATTCCAGACCGAGGACTACTGGGTCTACAACCAGGCCGAAAGCCTCCAGGAGATGAATCAGGAAATAAACGGCCTGACCCTGCTGGCGGCGGCCATCGCCGGTATCTCCCTGCTGGTAGGCGGCATAGGCATAATGAACATCATGCTGGTGACCGTCACCGAGCGCACCCGGGAGATAGGGATACGCAAAGCCGTGGGCGCAAAGACAAGAACCATTCTTACTCAGTTCCTGATAGAGTCGGCATCCATAAGCTGTCTGGGGGGTCTGGTGGGCATCGGACTGGGAATAGTGGGCAGCGAGTTTGCCACAATGGCTATGCAGCTGCCATCGGTGCCAATGCTGGATCAGTTGCCCATAATACTGTTTTCCTTCGGATTTTCGGCTTTGGTGGGAGTGTTCTTCGGCTTTTACCCCGCCTTTAAGGCCGCAAGGCTGAATCCCATCGAAGCGTTGAGATACGAATGATCGCGATTTGTAACAAGAAATGAGTAATACCGGAACAAAGGCCGCCGCCTTTGATTTGATTAAAGATCTATTCCAGGAGATTTTTACACCCTGATTTCTCATTCCTCACCAAACACAGATTGGAGGATTACCATGAAGAAATTGATTTCCGCGCTGCTGTGCATGGCTCTGCTGAGTACGGCTGCCGCGGCGTATTATCCCGATATAACCGACCCTCAGTTAAACGCGATGGCCGAGACGCTCAGCGTGGCTGGCATAATCGACGGCGTTGGCGACGGGACCTTCGATCCCGAAGGCTATCTTACCCGGGAGCAGTTCGCAAAAATAGCCGTATGTATTCTGGGCGAGAAGGACAAAGCTTCCTCCGGCCCGGCGGCGACCGCCTTTACCGACGTATCGCCCGACAGTTGGGCCCGCGGCTACATTGCCTATGTGGCTGAAAAGGGCGTGATAGCGGGTTTTCCCGACGGCAGCTTCGGCGGCGCCCAGATCCTGACCTATTCCCAGGCCGCTATGGTGCTGCTCAGATGCCTGGGCTACAGCGATTCGGAGATAGGCTACCACTGGCCCTCTGACTGTGTGGAAAAAGCTTCCGCTCTGGGACTGGATCAGGGACTCGCACTTTCCGCTTCCGACCCTATCACCCGCGCCGACGCGGCCAGGCTGGTCTACAACGCCCTGTTCACCGAACTCAACGGCTCGACCGATAAGCTCATCGGCAAGTCGGGCATGACATACTATGAGGACGGCGTTCTCTACGGCGTAAACAAGGGCGATTCCACCCTTGTGGAGACCTCCGAGGGCAGCTTCAGGCTTGCGGACAACGCTGTGGGAGTGAACGGGGCCGAGGGAATGAAGGGAGACATATTCCTGAACAAGGATAAGGAAATTGTTTTGTTCAGGAGTACCGACGAGCCTTCAATGGATATCGTCGTCACCGCCTGCCTGCCCAACGACGCCGCCAGCAGCCTTGAGATCAGCTACCAGGGCGGAGTAGTCAGCATACCTTACAGCGGAGTTATTTACCAGGACGGCGAAAAGACCACCGCTCAGGCGGCGGTCGGCGACATCACCATCGGCAGCGCTCTGCGGGTGTACTATGACAAGGAGGGCCGTTACACCGGCGGCGTACTCACCAGCTACCAGATGGAAGGGCCTAAGACCGTTACCACAGATTACAGCCAGCTCTACACCCTGTTTGACATAACCGGCGAACCCAAGGTCATCCGCCGGGGCGTTACCGCCGATATCAGCGATATAAGCCGCTTTGACGTGGTTTATTATTCCGCCGCCAACAACACGGTCTACGCATACAGCGACAAGGTCAGCGGCGTCTATGAGAAGGCCGCCCCCCTGAAGTCCACCGTAACCACCGTCACCGTCAGCGGCAAAGATTATACCCTCTCCTCCGCCGCCGCTATGAACAAGCTCAACGAGAGTCCAGGGGCCTTTGCCATAGGCGACTACATCACCCTGCTCCTTGACCGGGAAGGCAAGGTAGCCGACGCGGTCGATGCTTCCGCCGGTAACGTCAGCGATCTGGGCGTTCTGCTTGCCACCTCGGCGAGGATCAACAGCTCCGGTTCCCAGGAAAACTGCTTCAAAACCTTCTTCATAGATTAATTCCGGAATAGAAACAGCTCTTCCAGCTACGACATCTGTTTCTATTTTTA